>NZ_JAPWHT010000129.1:0-23336 GCF_027270795.1 Streptomyces sp. ActVer | reverse complement strand
GCCCGCCGGGCCTCGGCACGGCCACCGGGCAGCGGCATCTCCAGCGTGGCGGAATCTGCCGGGGAAGCGTCGGAGCCTCCGGCCCGCGCCGGCCCTCGGGGGCGTACTGGCCGCCGCCCCCGCTCGCTCCCCCGCCCCCGCCCACGTCCCCGTAGTCCTCGTATGCGGGCCGGTACGTGTCCGGCTGACCGTTGCCGTGACCGTACGGCTCAGGGATCTCGTACGCCGGGCCATACGTCTCGTACTGCGAATTGCTCACTACGACACGCTCCAGGGATCCGATCCGGATCGGGCCAGAGGAACCTAGCGGAGCGTTCGTCACTCTCCAAAGCAGCGCGACTACGCTGTGTCGCGAGGTGTCCCCCGGCCGGACCCCCTGAGCGGGCCCTGTCGTTACGGCTCAGAAATCGAACGCACGGGCCGTGTTCGCCGAGATCGCCGTCGCCAGCGCGTCCTCGTCCAGACCCCGCACGGCGGCCATGGCGCGGACCGTGACCGGAATGAGATACGGGGCGTTGGGCCGTCCGCGGTACGGCGCGGGGGTCAGGAAGGGCGCGTCGGTCTCGACGAGGACCAGTTCGAGCGGGGCCACGGCGAGGGCGTCGCGCAGCGGCTGGGCGTTCTTGAAGGTCATGTTCCCGGCGAACGACATGTAGTAGCCGGCGCGGGCGCAGATCTCCGCCATGGCGGCGTCGCCGGAGTAGCAGTGGAAGACGGTCCGCTCGGGGGCGCCCTCCTCCTTCAGGACCCGCAGTACGTCGGCGTGGGCGTCGCGGTCGTGGATGACCAGCGCCTTGCCGTGCCGCTTGGCGATCTCGATGTGGGCGCGGAAGGACCGCTCCTGGGCGGCCTTGCCCTCGGGGCCGGTGCGGAAGTAGTCGAGGCCGGTCTCGCCGACGCCCTTGACCTGTGGAAGGGCCGCGAGCCGGTCGATCTCGGCGAGCGCCTCGTCCAGCGCGCCGTCGCCACCGGGCTGCCGCGCGCCCTGCCGGGACCAGCCTCCCCCAGCCCCAGGGGGCTGGGAGGTGCCCCCAGGGTCGCCGTGCACGATCCGGGGGGCCTCGTTCGGGTGCAGCGCGACGGTCGCGTGGACGGCCTCGTGGTCGAGGGCGGTCTGGGCGGCCCAGCGCGAGCCCTTCACGTCGCAGCCCACCTGGACGACCGTGGTCACACCGGCCGACGCGGCCTTGGCGAGGCCCTCCTCGACCGTGCCTGACTGCATGTCGAGGTGGGTGTGCGAGTCGGCGACCGGCACCCGGAGCGGGGTCGGCGGGGGCGGGGCTTCGGCGTTGGAAGGCATGCCCCGATCCTACGAAGCCCGATCCGGCGAAGGGGGCCCCGGGAGGTCTCGGGAGGTCCCCGGAGGTCTCGGGAAGGGCGATGCCGGGCCCCACGGTCCGGGAGGCGGGGGGAGGCCGCTGGACGTGGGGCCCGGCATCGGGCGGCAATCCGGAGGATCAGCTCGCCTTGCGGTGGTGGAACGGGTGCAGCAGATCGGAGAGGTGCCAGTGGTGGCGCTCCTCGCCCGCTGACGGCTCCGCGTTCTCCGCCGTCTCCGGGTTCTCGGCGTCCGGGGCCTTCCGCGGCCGTACGGGCGTCGGGTGGCGCAGCGAGTTCTGCGCCGAGGAGACCTGTCCCGCGCGCATGATGCGGACGACATGGCCGTCGCAGTTCAGACAGCTGGGCCGGCTCAGCGGCGACGGCACGACCCGGCCGTCGGCCACGTACATGACGAATTCGGTGCCCTCGGCGTCGAGGTGGTGCTCGATCTCGTACGACTGCTCCCAGCCGTGCCCGCAGCGCATGCAGGCGAAGGAGTACGACTCGTGGACTATGTCGGTCGCCGTGGTGCGGTGGCCAGGATCTCCAGTGATCTGCCCGGTCTGACCTGCGATCTCACTCATGCCAGCTCCTCTTGTCCGCTGGACGAGGACGGGTGCGTCCTGTAACCAGTGGACGCTTCCGCAGGCCGAAGCGCACCAGACCTGTCGAGTGTTGGAGCCGTCTTGGCCTTTCCTTGTCGGAGCACCCTCAGAACACGGTCTGAGCTTTGCTTTTCGCGATCGTCCTTTGCCCGCTCATGGGGTCGGGAACGGGGTCCCGCTCGGGAATTCGGACGCGGCTGTCCACTCCCGGGCTCAGGGATTCGGACGCGGCTGTCCACTCCCGGGCTCAGGGATTCGGACGCGGCTGCCCGCTCCCGGGCTCAGGGATTCGGACGCGGCTGCCCGCTCCCGGGCTCAGGGATTCGGGCGTGTCGCGTTCTTCGCCGCGACGACCGCGTCGAAGACCTCGCGCTTGGGCAGCCCCGCGTCGGCGGCGACGGCGGCGATGGCCTCCTTGCGCCGCTCCCCCGCCTCCTCGCGCACCCGCACCCTGCGCACCAGTTCCTCGGCGTCGAGCGACTCGACGGTCTCCGAGGCACCCTCCACGACGACGGTGATCTCGCCGCGCACCCCTTCGGCGGCCCAGACGGCGAGTTCGCCCAGCGGCCCGCGCTTGACCTCCTCGTACGTCTTGGTCAGTTCGCGGCAGACGGCCGCCCGCCGTTCGCTCCCGAACACCTCGGCCATCGCGGCGAGGGTGTCGTCGAGCCGGTGCGGTGCCTCGAAGTAGACGAGCGTGCGCCGCTCGTGCTCGTTCTCCCGCAGCCGCGACAGCCGCTCGCCGGCCTTCCGCGGCAGGAATCCCTCGAAGCAGAACCGGTCGACGGGCAGCCCGGACAGTGCGAGCGCGGTGAGCACCGCGGAGGGCCCCGGGACGGCCGTGACCTTGATGTCCTTCTCCACGGCGGCGGCGACCAGCCGGTACCCGGGGTCGGACACCGACGGCATCCCGGCGTCCGTCACGAGCAGCACGCGCGCCCCGCCCACCAGCGCCTCGACCAGCTCGGGCGTACGCGCGGTCTCGTTCCCCTCGAAGTACGAGACGACCCGCCCGGACGGCTGTACGTCCAGCGCCTGCGTGAGCCGCCGCAGCCGCCGCGTGTCCTCGGCGGCGATGACGTCGGCCCCCGCCAACTCGGCCGTCAGCCGGGGCGGTGCGTCCGCGATATCCCCGATGGGCGTGCCTGCGAGTACAAGGGTTCCTGTCACGGTTCCATCCTCGCAGGGGCGGCCCACGCGACTCGCACAGACCTGTTCCCTACGATGGCGCGGTGACCAGTACCGCGTCCTCCACGGACACCCGGCAGGGACAGGGCGTCGAAGACCAGCGGCCGTCGTGGCAACAACGGCTGCGCCGGTTCGGCTACACGGCCCCGCCAAGAAGCGATGTCCGCGAACGCCTGGTGCCCGCGTACACCGAGCCCGGCCCCCGGCTGTGGGCGGCGATCGGGCTCCGCCAGGAGGCCGCCGAACGCCTCGTCCGCTGGTCGGCGTGGGGCGGCCCGCTGGTCGTCACGCTGATCGCGGGCGTGATGCGGTTCTGGAACCTCGGCAGCCCGAAGGCGGTGATATTCGACGAGACGTACTACGCCAAGGACGCCTGGGCGCTCATCCACCGCGGGTACGAGGTCAACTGGGCGAAGAACGCCAACGAGCTGATCCTGCAGAACGGCGGCGACGTCAAGATCCCGACGGACGCCGCCTACGTCGTACATCCGCCCGTCGGCAAGTACGTCATCGGGCTCGGCGAGTGGATGTTCGGGTTCACCCCGTTCGGCTGGCGGTTCATGACGGCGCTGCTCGGCACGCTGTCGGTGCTGATGCTGTGCCGGATCGGCCGCAGGATCTTCCGCTCGACGTTCCTGGGCTGCCTGGCGGGCGCGCTGATGGCCGTCGACGGCCTGCACTTCGTGATGAGCCGCACCGCGCTGCTCGACCAGGTGCTGATGTTCTTCGTCCTGGCGGCCTTCGGCGCTCTGCTCATCGACCGCGACAAGGTCCGAGAACGCCTCGCCGCCGCGCTCCCACCGGACGCCGACGGTCTCGTGCGCCCGGACGCGCGCATCGCGGAGGAAACGCTCCTGGGCCGCCGCCCCTGGCGCCTGGCGGCGGGTCTGCTGATCGGCCTCGCCATCGGCACGAAGTGGAACGGCCTGTACTTCCTGGTCGCGTTCGGCCTGCTGACGGTCCTGTGGGACGTCGGCTCCCGCCGGGTCGCGGGCGCCCGCCGCCCCCACCTGGCGGTCCTCAAGCACGACGTGGGCTGGGCGTTCCTCTCCACGGTCCCGGTGGCGATCGCCACGTACATCGTGTCGTGGACGGGTTGGTTCCTCTCCGCCACCAACGGCAAGGGCGGCTACTACCGGGACTGGGCCACGGCCGACGGCCGCACCAGCGACTGGTCCTGGCTGTTCCCCGACTGGTGGCGCAGCCTGTGGCACTACGAGACCCAGGTGTACGACTTCCACGTCGGCCTGCACTCCCCGCACACGTACCAGTCGAACCCGTGGAGCTGGATCGTCAACGGCCGCCCGGTCTCGTACTTCTACGAGTCGCCGCTGCCCGGCAAGGACGGCTGCCCGACGGACGCGGGCGAGAAGTGCGCCCGCGAGGTCCTCGCCCTCGGCACGCCCATGCTCTGGTGGGCGGCGGCCTTCGCGGTCCTCTACGTCCTGTGGCGCTGGCTCTTCCGCCGCGACTGGCGCGCGGGCGCGATCGCCTGCGGCGTCGTGGCCGGCTACCTCCCCTGGTTCCTCTACCAGGAACGCACGATCTTCTTCTTCTACGCCGTCGTCTTCCTCCCCTTCCTCTGCCTGGCCGTCGCCATGATGATCGGCGCCGTCCTCGGCCCCCCCGGCTCCACAGAACGCCGCCGCGTCATCGGCGCGGCCACGGCGGGAGTCCTGGTCCTGCTGATCGCCTGGAACTTCATCTATTTCTGGCCGATCTACACCGGAGAGGCCATCCCGATCGACAGCTGGCGGTCACGGATGTGGCTGGATACGTGGGTCTGACGCCATAGGTGGAGACGGCACGGCAGTGCTCCTGGCCCGTTTGTGATGGGGCAGGAGCACTGTGTACGTCTGAGGCCGGGGCCTGTGACTAGCTCAGGCCGAACGCCTCCATCACCTTGCCGATCGACTCGATCACCGGCGCCCCCGTAGCCCCCAGCAACGCCGCGATCCCGCCAATCGCGCCGAGGGCCTGGCGGAAGCGTTGGCGGTCCACCGGGCCGTCGGTGTCGATGATGCCCAGGGAGTCGTCGATCGCTGTGCGGTCCGGCTCGGAGACGTGCGAGCGGATGGCCAGTACCGCGTTGATCATCTGCTCGTGGGCCGCTCGCTGGTCCACCGGGCCCTGGCTCTTGACCATTCCGATGTTGAAGTTGCCGAACTGCATGACGCTGTCGCCGGTCATGCGATCACCTGCCCCGTGTTGTGGTCGCCGAACTGGTAGATGCTGTCGCCGTTGATGTTGTAGGTCGGCATTTCGTAGCGGAACTGGATTTCCGGGTTATCCATCGCCTCCATGAGCTGGTGGAAAATCTTGTCCATCAGTCCCTTGTCGTCACTTGTCAGTGCGGTCTGCGGGGACCCCGACGTCGTGATCTGCAGTACGTACAGCGTCGGAGCCTTCAGGACCTTCTGGAGCCGCTGATAGTCGCGGGCGATCAGCCCGGCACCTACGATCAGCAGCAGGAACCCGAAGAAGACCGACGCCGACATCAGCCCCAGCCCCGCGAACACCAGGATCAGCTGGAGCACCAGCTTCTTCACGAACTCGGCCTTGGCCTTGCCGTAGTCGGGCACGATTTCCCGCATCGACGTCCTGGCGATGTTGCGCAACGGATAGGTGTCCGAAGCCACCCACAGGGCGCCCTTGCTCACTTGGACTTCTGTAATCCCGCGCGAATACCCCACTCGTCCCCCTCATTTTCGGTGCGAAGCGACGACACTCAAACACACCGAAGGAATCAGCGAACAGCAAAAAGAATGCTGATCCGATATTGAGAACGCGGTGACGAACTCCGTCTTTTTGTGATTGGTTTTCCGTCGGCGTCGACCGTTCCCGAGGGGCGCGCGGACAGGCGCAGACAGTCACAGACGGTCGCATATGTGAACCGCACTGGAGCCGTCGTCTCTGTTCGGTCAACTTCTGGGCACTGCCGCCCCAGCCGTCACTCCTCCCGCATACAGTGCCAGCATGGACACCTTTCTGAACGCGTTCAGAAAGGTTCACGGGGAACGGGGACGGGGAGGGGAACGCGCGATGCGCAACGGGGCCAAGGCCGCCATTGTGGGCGGGGTGTTCGCTGTGATGGTGGGGGGCGCCGGGTACGGCGCGTACAACATAGTCAGCGCGGTCAGCGGCGACAGCGGCTCGGCCGGGACCACGGCGGAGAAGAAGACCGGGCCGCCGTCGGGGGACGAGGTCGAGGAGACCAGCAAGAAGTTCTTCGCGGCCTGGAAGAAGGGCGACGCGGCCACGGCCGCGGCGGAGACGAACAACGCGCAGGCCGCCAGGCCCCTGCTGGTCGCCTACGGCGGCCAGGCACACATCACCAAGGTGAAGATCACGCCCGGTACGCCGGCGGGCACGACCGTGCCCTTCTCGGTGTCGGCGACGGTGTCGTACGAGGGGAAGAGCAAGCCCCTCGCGTATGAGAGCGAACTGACCGTCGTGCGCGGGAAGACCACGGGCAAGGCGCTGGTCGACTGGCAGCCGTCCGTCGTGCACCCGGAGCTGAAGACCGGCGACACCCTGGTCACGGGCGAGGCCGCGAGCCCGCCCATCGAGGCCGTGGACCGGAACGGCGTCGTCCTGACCAAGGAGAAGTACCCGTCCCTGGGCCCCGTCCTGGACACGCTGCGCGAGAGGTACGGCGACAAGGCCGGCGGCACGCCCGGTGTCGAACTCGCGATCCGGCACGAGAGCGAGAGCGCGGGAGACACCTCGCTGGTGACCCTCGCCAAGGGCGAGGCGGGCAAGCTGCGCACGACGCTCAGCGCGAACGTGCAGGCGGCGGCGGAGAAGGCGGTCAAGCGGTTCGCGGAGTCGTCGGTGGTCGCCGTGCAGCCGAGCACCGGGCAGGTGCTGGCGGTCGCGAACCACCGCGGGGACGCGTTCAACGCGGCGTTCCAGGGCGAGGTCGCGCCCGGCTCCACGATGAAGATCATCACCGCGGCGACGCTCATCGACAACGGCGTGGCCTCGATGAACGGCCCGGCGCCCTGCCCGCCGACCGCGACCTGGCAGAGCCAGACGTTCAAGAACCTCACGGGCATGGAGCCCAACGAGGGCGCCACGCTCGCCAACAGCTTCATGCGCTCGTGCAACACGGCCTTCGTGAAGCTCATCGACGGCACCGAGGGGAACCCGCTCACGGACGAGTCGCTGACGACCGAGGCCCAGGAGCGGTTCGGCCTGGGCAAGGACTGGAAGACGGGCATCGTCTCCTTCGACGGCAGCGTCCCCGCGTCCGGCGGCCCGAACCGCGCGGCCAACGCGATCGGCCAGGGAGAGGTCCAGATGAACCCGCTGAACATGGCGTCGGTCACGTCGACCGCGATCACGGGCACGTTCCGGCAGCCCTACCTCGTGTCGCCGAAGCTCGACAACCGCCAACTGGCCACCGCACGCGGCCTGTCGAGCGGCACCGCCGCCCAGCTGAAGCAGATGATGCGGCTCACCGCGACCGGCGGCACCGCGCAGGAGGCCATGCGCGGGCTCGGCGGAGACATCGGCGCCAAGACCGGCTCCTCCGAGGTCGACGGCCAGAAGACCTCCGACAGCTGGTTCACCGGCTTCCGCAACGACGTCGCGGCCGCGGCCATGACGGAGGAAGGCGGCCACGGCGGCGACGCGGCAGGCCCGATCGTGGCCCAGGTCCTGCGGGCGGGGGGCTGAACCCGAGAGGACGCCGGTTCACAGGTGTCCGAACTCACCCTCACAGGGCGGGACTCTAAGGTGGTGACTCTCGTTCTTGTAGGGGACCGTGAGGTATCCGGGGAAGCAGCGAAGGAACGGAAGCCGTGGGGAACAGAAGGCGCGCGCCTGAGCGCAACAGGACGAAACCCGCCGTCATCGGCGGGATGATCGCCGTTGTCGTGGGCGGCGCGGGGTTCGGTGTGTACGCCCTGTACGGGGGCGGGGCGGCGGCCGACGATTCGAGCTCGGCCTCCGACGCGAAGCCCGTGAAGAAGGGCCCGCTGTCGGCGACGGAGGTGAAGTCGACGGCCACGGCGTTCCTCACGGCCTGGCAGAGCGGCGACGTCACGACCGCCGCGGCCGCCACGAACGACACGGCGGCGGCCCGCACCCTCCTCACCGGCTACGGCAAGGAGGCGTACATCAAGGATGTGACGCTCACCGCCAAGAAGCGCTCCGGTGACGCCGTCCCGTTCGCCGTCAAGGGCACGGTCGCGTACAAGGGCGGCCTGACCAAGCCCCTCGCGTACGAGTCCGAGCTCACCGTCGTCCGTCGCGCCAAGGACGGCAAGCCGCTGGTCGACTGGCACTCGGCGGTCGTGCACCCGGATCTGAAGGACGGCGACAAGCTGGTCACCGGGGAGGCCGGGACGCCGCCGGTGAAGGCGCTCGACCGGGACGGCGGCGAGCTGACCACCGCCAAGTACCCCTCCCTGGGCACGGTCCTCGACGGCCTGCGGGAGAAGTTCGGCAAGACGGCGGGCGGCAAGGCCGGCATCGAGCTGCGGGTGATCCGCGCCAAGGCCGAGGCCGAGTCGAAGGACGCCAAGGGGTCCGGTTCCGACGAGACCCCCGACAAGACGCTGGTAGAGCTGAGCAAGGGCACCCCGGGCACGGTCCGTACGACGCTCAGCCCGGGCCTCCAGGCGACCGCCGAGCAGCAGGTGGCCAAGAAGGCCAAGTCCTCGGCCGTCGTCATCCGGCCGTCCACCGGCGAGATCCTGGCCGTCGCGAACGCCGGCCACGGTTTCAACACCGCCTTCCAGGGCTCCCTGGCCCCCGGCTCGACGATGAAGATCATCACGGCGTCGCTGCTCATCGACAAGGGGCTCGCGTCGACGAACAAGGAACACCCCTGCCCCAAGTACTCGACGTACGGCGGCTGGAAGTTCCAGAACAACGACAAGTTCGAGATCAAGGGCGGCACGTTCAAGGCGAGCTTCGCGCGCTCCTGCAACACGGCCTTCATCAGCCAGGCCAAGAAGCTGAGCGACGACGACCTGACCAAGCAGGCCCAGCAGGTGTTCGGGCTCGGCATGGACAACTGGGCCACCGGGGTGCCGACCTTCGACGGCTCGGTGCCGGTCCAGTCGCAGGCCCAGATGGCGGCCTCCCTGATCGGCCAGGGCGGGGTCCGGATGAACCCGCTGAACATGGCCTCGGTCGTCGCCACCGCCAAGACGGGCACCTTCCGCCAGCCCTACCTGGTGTCCCCGACGGTCGACAAGCGCACCCTCGCGAAGGCGTCCCGCTCGCTGTCCGCCGACACGACGGCCCAGCTCAAGGAGCTCCTCCAGTACACGGCGGCGGCCGGCACGGCGGCGGACGCCATGGCCGGTCTCGGCCCGGACTTCGGCGCCAAGACCGGCTCAGCGGAGGTCGACGGCCAGAAGAAGCCCAACGGCTGGTTCACCGCCTGGAAGGGCGACCTCGCGGCCGCGGGCATGGTCCAGCAGGGCGGCCACGGCGGCGAAACGGCCGGCCCGATCGTGGCAGCACTGCTGAAGGCAGGCAGCTGAGAACCTGCGACCAGGGCCGCGCCCCAAAGGGGCGCGGGGAACTGCGCGCCCAGCCACAACGGACCCGCAGACGAGAAGCCGCACCCCAGCGGAGCGTTCCCGTCAGCTGCTGACCGGCGTAGCCGTGTACGTACGCCGCAGGAAGCGGATCAGCGTCTTCGATTCGAACTGCACGACGTCCACTCCCTTCGGCGAGTGGAACTCCATGACGGCCTGCACCCGCCCGCACGGCCAGATGCGTACGTCACCGGCGGCGGCCGGAGCCCGTAGCCCCTGTTCGAGCAGGTCGCGGGCGAACACCCACTCGTGATGGCCGGGCAGCATGATGTGCACCCGTCGGGGGTCGGCCTCTGGGTCGTATCGAAGGGCCACCGGGACGGCGGGCGGATCCTGCGCCGCGTCCGTCACGATGTGGGCGCGCGCGTACTGCTCGACGGCGGACATCGATCGCTCCCTCTGTGAGCTGCTCCGTGTTTGAGCTGCTTCCTCTCCAATGTCGCATATTTTCCGAAATGCGCTTCTGGATTATTCGAGGTCACCTCGCTCTTGCAAGCTGTTCGCATTAAGCCACTATCATCGAACGGTTATAGACAGCTGGCCTGCCCCCGGAAGCGGAGCCCTCATGCACGTCCCCGACGGTTTCATCAACGCCCCCGTCTCGGTGGCCACCGGAGTGGTCGCCGCGGCGGCAGTCGCCGTGAGCCTGCGCGGCGCCCGGCGCGAACTGGACGAGCGCACCGCCCCGCTCGCGGGTCTCGTCGCCGCCTTCATCTTCGCCGTGCAGATGCTCAACTTCCCGGTCGCGGCCGGGACCAGCGGACATCTGCTCGGAGGCGCGCTGGCCGCGATACTCGTGGGCCCCTTCACCGGGGTCCTCTGTGTCTCGGTCGTGCTCCTCATGCAGGGCATCCTCTTCGCGGACGGCGGGCTCACCGCGCTCGGCGTGAACATCACCGTCATGGCGGTGGTCACGACGGTGGTGGCGTACACCGTCTTCCGCGGTCTTGTAAAACTTCTGCCCAAGAAGCGTCGGTCCATTACCGTCTCTGCGTTCGTGGCCGCCATGCTCTCCGTGCCGGCCGCCGCCGCGGCCTTCACTCTCGTCTACGCGATCGGCGGCACCACGGACGTCCCGATCGGGCAGGTCCTCACCGCCATGGTCGGCGTCCATACCCTGATCGGCATCGGTGAGGCCGCGATCACCGCGCTCACGGTCGGCGCCGTCATCGCCGTACGACCGGACCTCGTGTACGGGGCCCGCGGTCTGACCGCGCCGCTGAAGCTGCGGGTCGGCGGGAAGCTGGTGGACACGCCCGCCGCGGAGCCCGTCCCGGTCGCCGCCCGGTCCCAGCGCCCGGTGTGGCTTGCGGGCCTCGCCGCCTCCCTCGTCCTCGCGGGCTTCGTCAGCTTCTACGCCTCCGCGAACCCCGACGGCCTGGAGAGGGTCGCCGCCGACAAGGGCATCGACGCCAAGGTCGAGGACCACGCCGCCGCCGACTCCCCGCTCGCCGACTACGGCGTCGAGGGCCTCACGAACTCCCGGATCTCCGGCGGCCTCGCGGGCATGATCGGCGTGGGCGTCACCGTCGTCGCGGGCACCGGCGTCTTCTGGGCCGTACGCAAGCGTCGTACGTCCGAGACCTCGCCCTCGCAGGTAGGGGAATCCGTCTGACATGGGCGCAGGACACGCGCACCGGCTCTACCGGCACGGGCACTCGCCCGTGCACGCCCTGCCGCCGCACACCAAACTGGCCGCCGTCTTCGCCTTCGTGCTGGTCGTCGTGTCGACCCCGCGCGAGGCGATGTGGGCCTTCGGGCTGTACGCGCTACTGCTGGCGACCGTCGCGTACGCGGCCCGCGTCCCGGCCGGCTTCCTGCTGAAGCGGCTGCTGATCGAGGTGCCGTTCGTGGCCTTCGCGGTGCTGATGCCGTTCGTGGCGCAGGGCGAGCGGGTGGACGTACTCGGCCTGTCGTTGAGCGTGAACGGGCTGTGGGGCGCCTGGAACGTGCTGGCCAAGGGCACGCTCGGCGTCGCCGCGTCCGTGCTGCTCGCCTCGACGACCGAACTGCGTGAACTGCTGCTGGGGCTCCAGCGGTTGAAGCTGCCGCCGCTCCTCGTACAGATCGCGTCCTTCATGATCCGTTACGGGGACGTCATCGCGGACGAGATGCGGCGGATGAGGATCGCACGGGAGTCGCGCGGCTTCGAGGCCCGCGGTGTCCGCTCCTGGGGCGTCCTCGCCAAGTCCGCGGGCGCGCTCTTCATCCGCTCGTACGAACGCGGGGAGCGGGTGCATCTCGCCATGGTCAGCCGGGGGTACGCCGGTTCGATGCCGGTCATCGACGAGGTGACCGCGTCCCGGACGCAGTGGTCGTACGCGCTCGCCCTGCCGTCCGCCGCCCTCGTCGTGTGTCTGTTGGGATGGACTCTGTGACCACCTCCTCCGTGACCCCTGTGACCGCACCTTCGCTCGAAGTCTCCGGACTCGCCTTCGCGTACCCCGACGGCCATCAGGCCCTGTTCGGCGTCGGCTTCACCGTCGGCCGCGGCGAGCGCGTGGCGCTGCTCGGCCCGAACGGCGCCGGCAAGACGACCCTCGTACTGCATCTCAACGGCATCCTGACCGGCGGCGCCGGGACCGTGACGGTGGCCGGGCTGCCCGTCGGGCGGAAGCACATGGCGGAGATCCGGCGGAAGGTCGGCATCGTCTTCCAGGACCCGGACGACCAGCTGTTCATGCCGAGCGTGCGCGAGGACGTGGCCTTCGGGCCCGCGGCCGCCGGGCTCAAGGGGCCCGAGCTGGAGGCGCGGGTGCGCACCGCGCTGGAGCGGGTCGGGATGGATGCCTTCGCCGACCGCCCGCCGCACCACCTCTCCTTCGGGCAGCGGCGCCGGGTGGCGGTCGCGACCGTCCTCGCGATGGAGCCGGAGATCCTGGTCCTCGACGAGCCGTCGTCCAACCTCGACCCCGCCTCGCGGCGCGAACTCGCCGACATCCTGCGGTCGTTGGACGTGACCGTGCTCATGGTCACGCACGATCTGCCGTACGCCCTCGAACTGTGCCCGCGGGCCCTGATCCTCAGCGACGGCGTGATCGCGGCGGACGGCAGGACCGGCGAGCTTTTGTCGGACGACGAACTGATGCGGGAGCACCGTCTGGAGTTGCCGTTCGGCTTCGACCCGCGCTCGGTGACCATGGGCGCGTGACAATGGGCGCGTGACGAACGAAGAGGGTTCGCCCGAAGAAGGTTCGCCCGAAGAGGTTGCGACGGCGGGTTCACCCGGCGAGAGCGCGCCGGGCGGTTCACTGCTGCTCGACGACCAGTTGTGCTTCGCGCTGTACGCGGCCCAGCGTGCCGTGACCGGCGCGTACCGTCCGCTGCTCGAAGCGCTCGGGCTCACCTATCCGCAGTACCTGGTCATGCTCGTCCTGTGGGAGCGCGGCGAACTCACCGTCAAGGAGCTGGCCGGGACCCTGCGGCTCGACTACGGGACCATGTCGCCGCTGCTCAAACGCCTGGAGTCGGCCGGTCTTGTCCGCCGGGAGCGCTCCGCGCTGGACGAGCGGTCGGTGCTGGTCGCGGTCACCGGGCGGGGCGAGGAGCTGCGGGAGCGCGCGGAGTGCGTGCCGTCGGCGCTGCTGGCCGGGACGCGGCTGACGGCGGCCGAGGTGGAGCGGCTGCGCGCGGACCTCCGGCGGCTGACCTCGATGTTACCGGCGGTTTCTACCCCCAAGTAATAAGTGGCCGGAATCGGTGGATACATTGTGTGCGATGTGTTTGTGCACTCTGTTTCTGGACTCTGATTCCGCGTTCTCGCGTGCCTGGGGGTGAGGCGATCCATGACCGACGCCGCTGTTGACCTCGACAGCCGTCCCACGAAGATCATGTACGTGGCCGAGGCCACCGCACACGGGGGCCGCGAAGGGTATGTGACCAGCCAGGACGGCCAGCTGGAGCTGAAGGTCGCGATGCCTCCGGCCCTTGGCGGCGACGGTGACGGCACCAATCCGGAGCAGCTCTTCGCGGCCGGCTTCAGCTCCTGCTTCCACAACGCGCTGGTCCTGGTCGGCCGCCGCGAGGGCTTCGACCTGTCCGGTTCGACGGTCGCGGCGAAGGTCGGAATCGGCCCCAACAAGCAGCGCGGGTACGGCCTCGCGGTCGCCCTGAGCGTCTCGCTGCCCGTCCTCGACCAGGACGTCGCGTCCAAGCTCGTGGACGCCGCCCACCAGGTCTGCCCGTACTCGAACGCGACACGCGGCAACATCGAGGTCACGATTCTGTTGGGCTAGGCCTGTCCGACGATTCTCAGGAATCGCGGGCAGTGGGTGGGTGTTGCACCGACTGTTTGCGGGGCGGGACAGGACACGACAGGACTGGACGGAGCACGGGCGTGGACGTGGACGTGAACGGCACTGTGGCCAAGGGCTTCGAGCCGGTCAGGGAAGCGTTCGTACGGAACTTCGAGGTGCTCGGGGACCGGGGTGCGGCCGTCACCGTGTACCGGGACGGGCACCGGGTCGTGGACCTGTGGGCCGGCACGAAGGACGTCGACGGTACGGCGGACTCGGCGTCCTGGGAGCGCGGCACCGCCCAGATCGTGCGCTCGGCGACCAAGGGCGTCGCCGCGGCCGCGCTCCTTCTGCTGCACCAGCGCGGGCTGCTGGACCTGGACGCTCCGGTGGGTGATTACTGGCCCGAGTTCAAGGCGGTGGGCAAGGAGCGGGTGCTCGTACGGCACGTGCTGTCGCACCGGGCCGGACTGCCCGTCCTGGACCGGCCGTTGACCCCCGAGGAGGCGCTGGACCCCCTCCGCGGAGCCGAGGCGGTCGCGCGCCAGGCCCTCGTGTGGGAGCCGGGCACCGATCACGGCTACCACGCGCTGACGTACGGCTGGCTGCTCGGCGAACTGGTGCGGCGCGTCACCGGGCGTGGCGTCGGGGACTGGATCGCCGAGGAGATCGCCGGGCCGGTGGGCGCGGATCTGTGGGTCGGGCTGCCCGCCGCGGAGGCGGGGCGGGTGGGTCGGGCCGGCCGGGTCGAGGCGCCGGGGAACGCCGGGGGGCTGCGGTCGCGTCCGAAGCGGTCGGTCGCCGAGGCGTACGACGATCCGGCCTCCCTGACCCGTCGGGCCTTCGCCGCGATCACTCCGTTTCCCGACCAGAACGATCCGGCGTACCGGGCGGCCGCGCTTCCCGCGACGAACGGGATCGCCACGGCGGAGGGGCTGGCCCGCTTCTATGCGTCCCTGGTGGGCGAGGTGGACGGCGGGGTGCGGCTGTTCACTCCCCGAACGCTGGCGGCGGCCCGGGCCGAGGAGTCCGCGGGCCTGGACCGGGTCCTCGTGATCAACACCCGCTTCGGCCTCGGCTACATGCTCCATGGCTCGGCCTCGCCCTTCCTGGACGCCGGTTCCTTCGGCCACCCGGGCCGCGGCGGGTCCCTCGGCTTCGCCGACCCCGAGTCGGGCATCGCCTTCGGCTACGTCACGAACGGCTTCAGCAAGACGGTGACGGCGGATGCGCGGGCGCAGGCGCTGGTTCGAGGCCTCAGGGCCTCGTTGTAGTTGTAGGGGGTGCCACTGGCGGTCCGGTGTTGTCTGCGGGCCGCATTGGGCTGATCGCGCAGTTCCCCGCGCCCCTAGGTGGGTGGGGCTCGTGTTGTGGGTTGGCTGCGGGCCGATGGGGGCTTGGCGCGCAGTTCCTCGCGCCCCTGGGTGAGAGGGGGCTCGTGTCGTGGAATTGCTGCGGGTCGGTGGGTGCCGAGCGCGCAGTTGCTCGCGGCCCTGGAGGTCTGGAGGCGGGGTTGGGCCCCGGGTCTTTTGGGGGCGCGGGGAACTGCGCGCTCAGCCCAGTCCGGCCCGCGGCCAACTCGGAACGCCGGACACCCACCCCCTCAGGGGCGCGGGGAACTGCGCGACCAGCCCCCGCCGGGCCGCAGGTTCACGCCAAGCCCGGCCCGCCCCACGGCACCGCAGGCTCACGCGGCGTGGAGCATCAAGCCGATGCCCACGACCAACAGCCCCGCGGCAGCGATGCGTGGTGCGCCGAACCGCTCCTTGAAGAACACCGCTCCTATCGCCGCGCCGACGATGATCGACGACTCCCGCAGCGCCGCGATCGGGGCCAGTTCCGCCTTCGTCTGGGCCCAGAGGACCAGGCCGTACGCCGCGACGGAGAGGGCCGCGCCCAGGAGGCCGACGGCGGCGAAGGGGCGTAGGACGGTGAGCAGGTCTCCGCGCCAGCGGTACAGGGCGTATGCCGGGACCGCCACGCCCTCCACGGCCATCAGCCAGGCGATGTAGGAGAGGGAGGAGCCGGAGGCGCGTACGCCGAGGCCGTCGACGACCGTGTACGCGGCGATGGACAGGCCCGTCGCCAGCGCGGCGCCGATCGCGGCCCAGTTGGGCCGGCGTCCGCGCAGGCCCCACAGCGCGACGCCGGTCAGCCCGGCGCAGGAGACCGCGATGCCCGCCGACGCCCACCCGTCAGGGACCTCGTGGGCGAAGACGGCGGCCAAGGCGGTCACGACCAGCGGGGCGGTCCCGCGCGCGATCGGGTACGCCTGGCCGAAGTCGCCGAGCCGGAAGGACTTCATCAGCAGCACGTAGTAGACGACGTGGATGACCGCCGAGGCGATCAGATACGGCCACGCCCCCGCCGCCGGGAACGGCACGAACGGCACCATCGCGAGCCCGATCAGCATCCCGCCGCCCGCGATCAGCGTGAAGCCGACCAGCTTGTCGGTGATCTGGTGGGCGATGGCGTTCCAGCTCGCGTGCGTGACCGCGGCGAGCAGGACGGCGGCGGTGACCAGCGGGGTCACGCGGACTGCTCGCGGACGTCCACCAGGGTGCCGCCCGCGTGGGCGATCAGGGTCTTCGGGTCCATGGGGAACACGGTGTGCGGGGTGCCCGCGGCGGCCCACACCGTCTCGTGGTCCAGCAGCGAGCGGTCCGCCAGGACACGGGTCCTGGTCCGGTGTCCGAAGGGCGGTACGCCACCGATCGCGTACCCCGTGGTCTCCCTGACCAGCTCCGCCCTGGCCCGGGTGACCTTCTCGGCGCCCAGCTCCCGGCGGACGAGCTCGACGTCGACCCGGGACGCGCCGTCCATCAGCACCAGGACCGGCACGCCGTCCGCCGCGAAGATCAGCGACTTGCAGATCTGGCTCAGCTCGCACCCGATCGCCTCGGCGGCCTCGACGGCGGTACGGGCGCCGTCCGGGAAGCGGCGGATCCTCGGGTGCAGATCGTCGAGACCCAGCTCGCTCAGGGCTTCGGCGAAACGGGGGTGTGCTCCGGACTCTTCAGCTGCGCTCGTCGTCATGCACGGCACGCTAGCGGTGGGTGTACGGGACACGCGAACGAGTTCCACGGCGGCGCACTCCCCCGCCTCGGCGCGCCCCCGCAAGCCCCCGCGCGAACGTCACCCGTCCCTCCCTGCCGCCGTGCCGTCGGGCGCCGCGACGGTGACGATGGAACCGCCGTGTGCGAGGAAGCGCCGTGCGTGAAGAAGAGGCCTCCCCCATGTCCCGCTGTGTGTTCGACAACAGCGCCGACCAGGCCCAGGGCCGCTTCTTCGCGCTGGAGTCCTGCTACGACCCCTTCTCCCGTCGCCAGGTGGAGCTGACCGGGATCGCCCGGGGCCGGCGGTGCCTGGAGGCCGGCGGAGGGGGCGGCTCGCTGGGCGACTGGCTCGGCGAACAGGTCGGCCCGGACGGCGAGGTCACCATCACGGACCTCGACCTCCGCCGGGCCGAGTCCCGCCCCCGGCCGTCGCACGTGCGCCTCCTGCGGCACGACATCGTCCAGGACCCGCTGCCCGCCGACGGGTACGACCTGGTGCACGCCCGGCTGGTGCTGCAGCACCTGCCGGAGCGGCTGGACGTCCTGGCGCGGCTCGCGGGGGCGCTGCGGCCGGGCGGCCGGCTGGTGCTGGAGGAGTTCGACACCCAGTGGATGCCGGTGCCGGCCGCCCCCGACGAGGAGGCGGCCGCCCTCTTCGAACGCGTCCACACCGCCCTGCGGATCCAGCTGGAGAAGGCGGGCCTGGCCCCGGCGTGGGGCAGCCGGGTGCCCGGCGCGATGCTGGGTGCCGGTCTCGCGGACGTCACGGCGACGACGTACGCGGAGTCGTGGGCGGGTGGCGGTACGGGCATCGGCCTGCACCGGGTCAACGCGCAGCAGATGGCCGGCCGGCTGCGGGCGGAGGGACTCACGGACGCCGAACTGGACACCTTCCAGGCCCTGTTGGCGGACCCGGCGTTCGTGGTCAACTCCCTGCCGGTCGTCAGCACGCGGGGCCGCCGCCCCTAGGGATCAGGGATTGTCGGGCAGGCCCTGGCTCAGCCGCCGAACGTCACGTCCTTCGTCTCCACCACCCCGGCCTTGCGCTCCGGGGCCGACTGCTCCTGCCAGTACAGGTTCGTGTGCGCGATGACCTGCTCGGGCGGCGGGGCACCCCACTGGCTCAGGTCCTCCGTCGTGTGGGCGTCGCCGACGAGCGTCACGTCGTAGCCCCGTACGAACGCGCCGTGGATCGTGGACCGGATGCAGGCGTCCGTCTGGGCGCCGGTGACCACCACGTGTCCGACGCCGGCTGAGGCCAGTACCTCCTCCAGGTCGGTGCCCTCGAAGGAGTCGCCGTACGTCTTGTGCACCAGCGGTTCGGATTCCCGGCGGGGCAGCTCGGCGACGTACTCCCAGGCCTCGCTGCCCTTCTCCAGGCCCTCGTCGGAGTGCTGGACCCAGACGACCGGGGCGCCCTGGGCGCGTGCCGTGTCGACGAGGGCGGCGATGTTCGCGACCACCGTCTCGCGCTGGTGGGCGTCGGCCACGACGCCCTTCTGGACGTCGATCACCATCAGAGCCGTACGGGGTCGTTCGGAGAGAGTCGTCATGCCCCCAACGCTAGACCGCGCCACTGACAACGCCCCGGCCCGGCGTACCGCGCACACCCGCGGCACACATGAAGCCGGTGAGGGCCGCCCGTCCCCACGGAGCCCTCACCGGCTGGTCCTTCACGGGAGCCGGCACGTCACCTGCGCGTCAGCCGCACACGTCGGCCGCACATCGGTCCCGTACCGGATCCCGTTCCTCAGGCGCGCACCAGCTCCCGGTCCTCGTCGGAGCCGGAGCCCGAGTCCTTCGGCCGGTCGTCGAGGGCCCGCAGTCCCTCGCCCTCGACGTCGACGTTCGGCAGGGCGCGGTCCAGCCACTTCGGCAGCCACCAGGCCTTCTTGCCGAGCAGTGCGAGGACCGCCGGGACGATCGCCATACGGACGACGAAGGCGTCGAAGAAGACGGCGATCGCGAGGCCGAAGCCGATCATCTTGATCATGGACTCGCTGGAGCTGATGAAGCCTCCGAAGACGGCCATCATGATGATCGCGGCGGCGACCACGACCCGGGCGCTGTGCCGGAAGCCGGTCACCACGGCCTGGCTCGCCGACTCTCCGTGGACGAACGCCTCCCGCATGCGGGTCACGAGGAACACCTCGTAGTCCATCGCGAGACCGAAGACCACGCCCACCATGAAGATCGGCATCATCGACATGATCGGGCCGGTCTCCTCGACACCGATCAGGCCGGAGAACCAGCCCCACTGGAAGACCGCGACCACCGCGCCGAGCGCGGCGAGCACGCTGAGCAGGAAGCCGAGGGCCGCCTTCAGCGGGACCAGGATGGAGCGGAAGACCACGATCAGGAGCAGGAAGGCGAGACCGACCACCAGCGCCAGGTACGGGACCAGCGCGTCGTTGAGCTTCTGCGAGAAGTCGATGTTCATCGCGGTGGTACCGGTGACCAGTACCTCCGCGTCCGTGTCGGCCTTGAAGTCGGAACCCTTGTCACGGATGGCGTGGACCAGGTCCTCGGTCTGTGTCGAGGACGGCTTGGAGTTCGGGATCACGGTGATCGTCGCGGTGTCGCCGGCCTTGTTGGGCGCCGGCGGGGTGACCGTCACGACGTCCTTGAGTCCCTTGATCCCGTCGGCCACGTCACCGAAGGCGGCCGTCGGGTCGTCGCTGTCCTTGGCGTCGACCACGATCATCAGCGGGCCGTTGAAGCCGGGCCCGAAGCCCTCGGACAGCAGGTCGTACGCCCGGCGCTGCGTGGTGGACGTCGGCTGCGAGCCGTCGTCGGGCAGGCCCAGTTCCAGCTGGGTGGCGGGCAGGGCGATCGCGCCCAGACCGACCACGCCGAGCACCAGCACGGCGACCGGACGGCGGATGACGAAGCTCGCCCAGCGGGTGCCCATGTTGGGCTTGGCCCGCTTCTCGGACGTGTCGACGCCGGACGTCTTGCGCTTCTCACCGGCGGGCCGGATCTTCTTGCCCGCGTATCCGAGCATCGCCGGGATCATGGTCAGCGCGATGAAGACGGCGATGACGACCGTGCCCGCCGCCGCGAGGCCCATCTTGGTCAGCATCGGGACGTTGACGACGGCGAGGCCCGCGAGGGCGATCACGACCGTGAGCCCCGCGAAGACCACGGCCGAGCCGGCGGTGCCGGTGGCGCGGCCCACCGCCTCCTCCCGGTCGCGGCCCTCGGCCAGTTCGTTCCGGTAGCGGGAGACGATGAAGAGCGCGTAGTCGATGCCGACCGCGAGGCCGATCATCAGGGCGAGCGTGGAGGTGGTGTCGCCGAGGTCGAGCGCCTTGGCGAGGACGGTGATGGTGGAGACGCCGATGCCCACGCCGATGATCGCCGTCAGCAGCGGCAGCCCGGCCGCGACCAGCGAGCCCAGGGTGATGACGAGGACGACCGCGGCGATGGCGATGCCGACGATCTCGCCGACCGCTCCGGGTTCGGCGCCCGCCTCCAGCGCGTCGCCTCCGACGTCGACGGTCAGCCCGGCCGACCGGGCGTCGTCACCGGCGGCTTCCAGGGACTCCCTGGTCGAGTCCGCGAGCTCCATGCCGGGGACCTTGTACTTCACCGAGGTGTAGGCGACCGTGCCGTCCTTGCTCACGGCGTTCGTCGTGAACGGGTCGGTGACGGAGACGACCTCGGTGCCGCCGCCCAGCTCCTTGACGGTCTTCGCGACGGTCGCCTTGTTGTCGGCGTCCGTCATCTTCTGGCCGTCGGGCGCCTTGAAGACGATGCGTCCGGTGGCTCCGTCGGCGCTGGCGCCGGGGAACCGCTGTTCCAGCAGGTCGAAGGCCTTCTGCGCCTCGGTGCCGGGGATCGAGAAGGAGGTGGTTCCGGCGGCGGGTGCGCTCGCCGCTCCGACGCCCGCGAGCGTCAGCAGCGCCACCCATATCAGTGCGACGAAATGCCGTCGCCGGAAGGCGAGTCGGCCGAGGTTGTAGAGGAACGTGGCCACGAGGGCGTACTCCCGGTCAGGTCGGTGATGGCAGGGCGTGAGTCATCGGCCCGACGACGTGAGCGGTCGCGTCAGGTGCAACTGGGGTCGTGCGTAAGGGGGTTGAGCCTCGGGGCGGGAGGCACGGGGGATCCAGGGCCGTAGAACCCTAGGAACCTGGGGATCGGATCAGGCGCTGAGGGCGGGGATCACCACAGCGTTGATGTACGAGGTGATGAAGGCCTGGGTCGGTGGCTCTTCGTCGATCAGCGTCCGCGCCACGAAGGCGCCGATGATCATGTGCATCACGTAGTCGATCGCGGGGTTGTCCGCACGGACCTCACCGCGGTCGACGGCGCGCTGCACCATGCGCCGCATCTCCGCCGTCTCGGGCTCGATCAGCCATTCGCGGAGGGCGGTCAGCAGCTCGGGGTTCGTGTGCGCCGCCGTGCCCAGGACTCGCATCAGCGCGGAGTCCTGTTCCATCCGGCAGTCGTCCTGGCGGTGCGACAGCGCCTGGAAGTCGCCTCGCAGGGACCCGGTGTCGATCGCGGAGGGGTCGACCGGCTTGTGGTGCCGGATCGCCCTCGCGACCAGTTCGGCCTTGCCGCCCCACTGGCGGTAGAGCGTGGCCTTGCTGGACCGGGTGCGGGTGGCGACCGCGTCCATGGTCAGGGAGTCGTAACCGACCTCCCGGAGCAGGTCGAGCACGGCCTCGTACAGCTCGGCCTCGCGCTCGGGCGTGATCCGGCTGCGACGCGTCGTTGCTGTCTCAGCCATCCCATTCACCACTTCCGCTCGAAACGAAACTACCTCGTACGCCTATGAAGGTACCGCATCCCCAAGCGAAACGAAACCGTTTCGTACGTGTGCTGCGTCACGACTTCTCACCGGCCTCTCACCGATCTCTCACCGGCGCCCCCGCTCGCGTCCCCGTCGGCGATCCCGCTCGCGTCCCCATCGGCGTCCCGGCTCGCGTCCCCCACTCGCCTCCCGCCGGCCTCCTCCACCGGCCCCCTCACCCGGGCCGCGGCGCACCCGATCCGCCGGACCACGAGTTGCCGGGCCCCGCCCACCGGAAAAGCATGGGTGGGTGAGCGACGAGTACGAGAACGCGACCGGAGACGGGCCCCCGGCAGGAGGGGCCGCGGGCCACGGGGCGACCGGGGAGGGCCAGGGCTCCGCCGCCTACCTGCGCTTCCCGCACCTGAGCGGCGACCGCCTGTGCTTCGCGGCCGAGGACGACCTCTGGGTGGCCCCCCTCGACACCCCCGGCCGCGCCTGGCGGCTGACCGTCGACCGTACGAAGGTGAGCCATCCGCGCTTCTCGCCCGACGGCCGGCACATCGCGTACACGACCTGGCGCAACCTCGTGCCGGAAATCCATCTGGCGCCGGTGGACGGCGGTCCGGCCCGGCGGCTCACCTACTGGGGGAACGCCGACACCCAGGTCTGCGGCTGGTCCCCCGACGGCGACATCCTCGCCGTCGCCTCGCACGGCGAGCCCTTCTCGTACTTCACCTGGGCCTACAGCGTGCCGGTCGACGGCTGCCCCGGCGGCAAGCTCCCGTGGGGCCCGGTCTCCCACATCGCGGTCGAGGACTTCGCGGGCGAGCGTCTGACCCTGCTGCTCACCGGCACGCCCCCGCACGAGCCCGCCGCCTGGAAGCGCTACCGCGGCGGCGCCACCGGCCGCCTCTGGCTGCACGGGCAGCGCATCCTCGCCGGTCTCGACGGACACCTGGATTCGCCGATGTTCGTCGGCGGCCGCATCGCCTTCCTCTCCGACCACGAGGGCATCGGCAACCTCTACTCCTGTCTGCACGACGGCTCCGACCTGCGCCGCCACACCGACCACGACACCTTCTACGCCCGGCACGCGTCCAGCGACGGCACCCGGGTCGTCTACCAGTGCGCGGGCGACCTGTGGATCGTCGACGACCTGTCCCCCGAATCGCTCCCCCGCCGTCTCGACGTACGCCTCGGCGGGCCGCGCGCCGGACGCCGTACGTACCAGGTGCCGGCCGCGCAGCACGTCGACGGGATCTCCGTGGACGAGACGGGCCGGGCCAGCGCGGTCGTCGTACGCGGCAGCCTGTACTGGCTCACGCACCGCGACGGCCCGGCGCGCACGATCGCGGACACCCCGGGCGTCCGCGTCCGGCTCCCGGAGATGCTCGGCTCGGGCGGTCAGGTCGCGTACGTGACGGACGCGGAGGGCGAGGACGCCGTCGAGATCGCCTATCTGCCGCGCGCCAGCGGCGAACGCGAGCCGCGCCGGCTGGCCTCCGGCGAACTGGGCCGCGTCCTGGAACTCGTCTCGGACCCGAAGGGCGAGCGGCTGGCGATCGCGTCGAACGACGGACGGCTGCTGCTGATCGACGCGACGGAGGAGTCGGAGTCCGGGGACACCTCCC
>NZ_JAPWHT010000128.1:0-23396 GCF_027270795.1 Streptomyces sp. ActVer | reverse complement strand
CGGGTTCGGGTTCGGGTCCGTGTTCGTCTGCGGGTTCGTTGTGGCTGGTCGCGCAGTTCCCCGCGCCCCTGGGGTGGTTGGGGGCCGACGTCGGTTCCTCGGGTGCGGGGCCGCGTCGGAATGTCCGCCCGCAGCGGAGACCGCAACCCCCGCTTGCCAGGTGTCCGCCTCCCCGTCTCCTCGTAAGCTGCGGCCACACATCCCGCCACGTCCCCTCCGCCCGGTGGGACCACCGGGGCCCCGCCAGGGGCGCGGGGAACGGCGCGAGCAACCACGGCGGACCCGCACGTGGTGAACCGGCCTGGGCGCCGGTGCTTTTAGGGGCGCGGGGAACGGCGCGAGCAACCACGGCGGACCCGCACGTGGCAAACCGGCCTCGGCCACGGGTTTTTAGGGGCGCGGGGAACTGCGCGACAAGCCGCAGCGGGCCCGCACTTATCAAGCCGCCCCAACCCCCACCCACCCCCGGGGCGGAGCCCCAGTTTCGGGAAGGGGTGGGGTTGGGGAAGAGAAAAGGCCGCTCAGAGCAACCCACACCACACAAGACGAACACGGTCGGCCTCAGCCGACCCGTGCCACGTCCCGTTCGACCTCCACGTCCCGCCCCCCGGGCAACACCCGAGCCAGCCACCCCGACCGCCCCGCAGCCAACGGCCCAAGAACGGCCAAGAGCAACACATACCCCGCGATGAACGGCGACAGCCGGTCATCGAGCCCCGCCACCGCAGCCATCGTCGCAAGGATGAGAGCAAACTCCCCCCGAGCCAGAAGCGTCGTGGAGATATTGGCGGCGGGCCCGGCCCCGAACCCGTACACACGAGCCGCCCCAAGACCGGCAAGCACGTTCATGACGAGCGTCAGCGCCACCGCGGCCAGCACGGGCCAGAGCACGGTGGGCAGGTCACCGGGATCGATGGACAGCCCGAACGCGAAGAAGAACATCGCGCCGAAGGCGTCCCGCAACGGATGCACCAGCTTCCGTATCCGCTCCCCGGAGGACGTGCTGCCGAGCATCAGCCCGACCATGAACGCCCCGATCGCGTCCGCCACCCCGAACCACTCCGAGACCCCCGCCATGAACACGGCCGCCCCGAGGAAGGAGATGACCAGCAGTTCGTCGTCCTTGGTGTCGAAGAGCCGCCCCACCACCCGCGTACCGAACCGCGCCGCGAGGGCGAGCAGCAGCAGGAAGGCGAAGGCCTTGCCGCCGTCGAGGACGGCTGCGCCGAGGGAGTTCGCACCGGACAGGATCGGCTGGAGGGCCGCGAGGTAGAGGGCGAGGAAGACGTCCTCGACGACGATGATGCCGAGGATCGGCTTGGTCTCGGGGTTCCCGAGCCTCCCCGTGTCCACGAGCACCTTCGTCACGATCGCGGACGACGAGATGCCCAGCACCCCGGCGAGGACCAGCGCCTCGGAGGTGCCCCAGCCGAGGGCGAATCCGAAGCCCAGGCCCGCGCCGACGTTCAGCGCGAGGTAGGTCCCTCCGGCGAGAGCCATCCGGCGCCCGCCCGCCTTGAGGTCGTCCATGTGGAACTCGAGGCCGAGGTAGAAGAGCAGCAGGACCAGGCCGAGTGCGGAGAGCATCCCCATGTCGTGCGGGTCCGAGACGAGCACGATGCCGGGTGTGTGGGGGCCGAGCAGTATTCCGGCCAGGATGAAGAGGGGAATCGTGGGGAGCCCGATACGGGCGCCCGCGCGGGCGAGAACGGCGGCGGCCAGAAAGGCACCGCCCATGGCGATCAGAAGCTCTGCGTGTCCGATGGGCCCGTTCCTCCTTGGTCAAGAGAATGTCAAGAAATCGTCAGTAATTAGTTTACCAAACGACCTGGAGTGCCGGCCGGGCCGTACCGAGTGGTGGGGTTTACCCCAGCTGGACTCGGCGGTGGTCCTCATGGTCCCGAGTGGTCCCGAATCCGTAGTTTCGAGACATCGGCAGCGAGCGCGCTGCGACGAGCGGGGCGACGAGTGAGGGAAGGCGGACCCGGCCATGGGGCTGCGCAGGAAGCGGTACGGGGACGGGGACGGGGACGGGGACGGGGACGCCGTACAGGTACAGGGCACGAGCGGGCCGGTGGGGGACTGGGCCGTCGAACTGCGGGGCGTGCGGCGGCAGTACGGGCGCGGCGCCTCCGCCGTGCACGCCCTGCGCGGTATCGACCTCGCGCTCCCGCGCGGCAGCTTCACCGCCGTGATGGGACCGTCCGGCTCCGGCAAGTCCACGTTCCTGCAGTGCGCGGCCGGCCTCGACCGGCCGAGCGGCGGCACGGTCAGGCTCGGCGGCACGGACATCACGGGCATGAGTGAGAACAAGCTGACGGCGCTGCGGCGTTCGCGCCTCGGGTTCGTCTTCCAGGCGTTCAACCTGCTGCCGTCCCTGACGGTCGAGCAGAACGTGGTGCTGCCGATGCGCCTGGCCGGTCACCGGCCCGACCGGCGCCGGGCGGCAGCCGTCCTCGGCCAGGTCGGCCTCGACGGCCTCGGGCGCCGACGACCCGGCCAGCTCTCCGGCGGGCAGCAACAGCGCGTCGCCATCGCCCGCGCCCTGGTCACCCGGCCCGACGTCGTCTTCGCGGACGAGCCGACCGGCGCGCTCGACACGACCACCGCCGCCGAGGTTCTCGGCCTGCTGAGGCAGGCCGTGGACGGGCTCGGCGCCACGGTCGTCATGGTCACCCACGATCCGGCGGCCGCCGCCTGGTCCGACCGCGTCCTGTTCCTCGCCGACGGCTCGATCGTCGACCACCTGGAGCGTGCCCCGGCCGACCGGATCGCCGCCCGCATGGCCTCGCTGGCCGCGCCCTCCTTCTCGGGAGCGGCAGCCTGATGTTCGTGCCCAACGGCCTCGCCCGTGCCGCCGTCCGCTTCAAGCCCGCCGCCTTCGTGGGCACGTTCGTCGCGCTCGCCATGGCCGCGTTCATCGTCTCGGCCTGCGGCATCCTCCTGGAGACCGGCCTGCGGGCCTCGGTTCCGCCCGTCCGCTACGCCGACGCCCCGGTGGTCGCCGCCGCCGACCAGCGGGCCCACCTCGTCACCGGCCGCGGCGACAACCGCGAGGACGACGCCGTGCCGGTCCCGGACAGGGCCTGGCTGGACAACTCCCTGGTGGCGAAGGCAGGTTCGGTTCCCGGGGCGCGGACGGCGGTGCCGGACGTGACCTTCCCCGTCCAGACGCGTACGGGTGAGCAGGTCACCGCCCACGGCTGGGGCTCCACCGCCTTCACCGGCGAGCGGCTGACGTCCGGGCAGGCACCCGGGGAGGGCGAAGTCGCCCTCACGAAAGGTGTCCTCACGAACGGCAGGGTGGGCGACCGCGTCACCCTCACCACGGCCGACGGTCCCCGCACCTTCCGCGTATCCGGGCTCATGAAGGCCGGGGCGCCCACGGTCTGGTTCACCGACACCGAAGCCGTACGAGTCTCCGGGCACCCCGGCCGCGTCGACGCCATCGCCGTCCTCCCCGAGCAGGGCGTGTCGGCCGGGACCCTCAAGTCCCAGGTGGAGCACGCTCTGGGCAACCGCGCCGAGGTGTACGCAGGGGGCGACCGCGGGACCGTCGAGGACTCCTCCCTCGCCGAGGCCAAGGAGATACTCATCGCGCTCGGTGGCTCCTTCGGCGGTATCGCCGCGACGGTCGCCGTCTTCACGGCGATGGGCACCGTGGCGCTGTCCGTCGCCCAACGCGCCCGCGAGTTCGCCCTGTTGAGGGCCATCGGCACGACCCCGCGTCAGATCCGCCGCTCCATCGCCACCGAGACCCTGCTCGTCGCGCCCCTCGCCGGACTGGCCGGCCTTCTGCCCGGGATCGCGCTGGCAGGCTGGTGGTTCGGACAGCTCAAGGACAAGGGCGCGATCCCGGAGGCCGTCGACCTGTCGGTCTCGTACATCCCGCTGGTCTCGGCCGTCGGCGCGGTCCTCGTGGCCGCCCTGCTCGCCGGGTACGCGGCCGCCCGTCGCCCGGCGCGGATCAAGCCGGGCCAGGCCCTCACCGAGGCGTCCGTGGAGCGGCTGCGCCCGGGCTGGATCCGTACGCCGCTCGGGATCGCGGCGGCTGCCGGAGGCTGTGTCTGCGCGGGGCTCGCCGCGTCGTTGACCGGCGAGGACGCGGCCAACGCGGCGCTGGGCATCGTCATGCTGTTCATGCTGGCCGTGGCGCTGCTCGGACCACTGGTCGCACGCGCCTGCGCCGCCCTGTTCGGGCTCCCGCTGCGCGGCGCGGGAGCGTCCGCCTCACTCGCCGCCGCCAACTCCCGTACGAACGCCCGTCGGCTGGCCTCCGCGATCACCCCGATCGTCCTCGCGATGGCCTTCTCGTCCGTCCTCGTCTTCATGCACACCAGCGAGGAAAAGGTCACCCAGGAGCAGCAGCGGGACGGCATCGTGGCCGACCACATCGTGACGTCGGACGCGGGCCTGACCCCGGACGCCGTACGCGCGGCCACCCGCACACCCGAAGTCACCGCCGCCGTCGGTCTGTTGAAGACCGAGGTGCTCGTACGGGCGAACGGGTACCTGGACTCGGCCTCCACCCAGGGCATCACGGGCTCGGCACGCGACCTGGCCCGGGTGCAGGACCTGAACGTCGACAAGGGCGCCCTGTCCCTGAAGAGGGGTGAGATCGCGGTCGACGCCTCACTGGCCGAGAACGCCGGCGTCGGCGTGGGCGACCGGATGGAACTGCGCCTGCCCGACGGCACGAAGACGTCCCCGCGCATCGTGGCGACGTACGAGCGGGGCATGGGACTGTTCCAGGTCACCATGGGCCAGGCGGACTTGGCGGGACACGTCGGCTCCGCCTTCCTCACGGAGGTCTGGACGAAGGGCGGGAGTGCCGGTGATCTGGCGAAGATGGGCACTGTCCTGGACCGCGCGGACTACACGACCGCCCAGTCCCTCGACCGCGAGCTGAACGCCTGGGCGAACACCGTCATGGCGGCCGTCCTCGGCGGATTCGCGGCCGTCGCCGCCGCCAACACCCTGGTGATGACGGTCCTCGACCGCCGACGCGAGCTGGGCACGCTGCGGCTCATCGGTTCCACCCGCCGCCAGGTGATGCGCATGATCCGCTGGGAGGCCCTGCTCGTCGCGCTCGCCGGCATCGCCCTCGGCACGGCCATCGCGCTCGCCACGCTCGTCCCGATGATGAAGGGCCTGACGGGCCAGGCACCGTACATACCCCCGCTGGTGTACGGCTCGTTCGCGGCGGCCATTGTGATCCTCGGCCTGACGGCGGCGACCGTACCGGCGCGGGCCGCGATACGGGGCACACTCGACCCATGAACGAGAACGAGCGCCGAGCGACCGAGAGACCCCTGCTGACCCTCACCGAGGTCGAGGCCGTGGCCCGGAACGCGCACGCGGCCCAGACGGACAAGGCGGGCCGCCCGTACACCGAACACCTGCTGGCCGTGGCCGACGGGGTGCGGGCCCGCGGCGGCGACGAGGAACAGATCGCCGCCGCCTGGCTGCACGACTCCGTCGAGGACGACGCGCTCTCCGAGGACTGGCTCCGCGAGGCCGCCCTGTCCCGGCGTACGAAGGACATCGTGCTGGCCCTCACCAAGCGGAGGGACGAGCCCCCGGAGGCCTACGCCGACCGCATCCTGGCCACCCCGGGAGCCCTCCTGGTGAAGGAGTCGGACCTGGCCCACAACGCGAACCCGACCCGCCTGGCGGCCCTCGACGAGTTCACCCGGGCCCGCCTGACCCAGAAGTACACAAAAATGCGCAAACTTCTGGGCTTGCCGCGCCCCTGACGTGCCCCTTCAGGGGCGCGGGGAACTGCGCGACAAGCCACGGCGGACCCGCAGGTTCAAAACGACGCCATCTCCCGCGCGGAGCGCTCCGCAGGGGCGCCAAGCGGGGCGCGCCCTATGACTTGGCCCGCTCCCGGGCCAACTCCGTCGCGTCCCTCTTGAACGCCCACGACATCTTCGGCTCCATCGCGAAGCGGAACGCCCGCTGCACGGGCGGAGTACACAGCACGGTGATGACCGCGGCAGCGGCGACCGTGAGGAAGATCTCGCCGAGCGGCTGGTTCAGCCAGGCGTAGTCGTCGTACCAGCCCCAGAAACGGGAGCCCTTGGCGAGGAAGCCGTGCAGCAGATAGCCGTACAGCGTGCCCGCGCCCAGCACCGTGAACCACATCCTGCGGCGTGGCACCCAGGCGAGGAAGCACGAGGTGAGCACCATCGAGCAGCCGAACATGGCGAGCGTCATCACGACACCGGCCCACCAGGGGGCGCCCAACTCCTGGGCGCTGTCGCGGTGGTAGAACCACGCCGAGTTCATGCGAGGCCCCGCCCAGTACGCGAAGACGAGCGCGCCCAGGACGACCGGCACCGACAGGATCCGCACCTCACGGCGCCGCAGGAACTGGAAGTGCTCGGGCTTCATGAACAGGCCCACGACGAAGAACGGCAGGAACTGCAGGACCCGCTGGAGGTCGAGGTCGTCGCCGATGTCGGGCGAGACGGAGGCGAGGACCGCGATGGCGAGCGCGAGCGGCACTGGCCAGCGCACGACCTTCCACAGCGGGACCGTCATCCGCCACACGAACAGCGCGACCAGGAACCACGTGAGGTACCAGGGGTCGAGCAGGCTGATCGGGTAGCTCGGGTCGTCGTCGGCCCACTTCTTGAAGAGGGAGTACGCGATCTCGAAGAGGATGTACGGCACGGCGACGCCCGTGACCAGTCGCCGGAGCCGGTCGGTGCGCATGTCGAAACTGCGGGAGAAGTAGCCGGAGATGAGGATGAAGGCCGGCATGTGGAAGGAGTAGACGACCATGTAGAGCGCCTCGGCGGCGCGGCTTTGGTCGGTCAGCGGTTCCCAGGCGTGGCCCATCGCGACGAACACGACCGCCAGGTACTTGGCGTTGTCGAAGTACGCGTCGCGCTGCTTGGCGGGCTTGGCGCCCGGCCCGGTGGTGGCGGTACCCGGTTGCGGGGATCCCGGGTTCCGTGGTGGTCGCGGGCTCGGTACGCCCGGCGCCGGTGTCTGTGCCGACGGGAGCGGAGCCCTCTGATGGCCGTACGGACGGAGCGAGTTCGTCACAGACCCTCCCACCAGGAGCTGGGGGAGACGATCCTGGACCTCGCTGCTCGTGCGGGGGACGTGGCAGCGTAGAACATCTGAGGCACCCTAGCGTTGTCTGTGTGATTTCGTAAAACCTCTGAGGCGAATCCTGCTTATCGCCGTACGGGTACCCGGTATTTGGCGAAGTCGTCATGCGGATGCCTGTGTCGATCGTCATACCGCAAGCAGGTGTTACGTCCGGCTTCGTCACGACTAAATGGTGCATAACGCCCGCGGGCGACTCTGGTGAAATGTCCGGTTGAGTCATCTTTAGTGACCCGTCTCCAGTCTCGTTGCTGTGCCTGTGGCAACAATTCGAATTGGCTGCGAACAGGTTGTGTGGATGACTGTGTGGACATGGAAACGATCTTCCTGAATTTCCCGTGAGTGGGATCCCTCGAATTGCCGTGCGACGCCCGGCTGTTCGCGTCTGTGACCGAAGGATGACTCTCCCGCCGCATACGCCGGGCTCGTTGGTGGCACGATGGTTCTGGCGGGGGTGCGCGGGGTTGCACCTCCGGGCCGGGAGAGCGGACCGACCGTAGGGTGTGATCAGTTGTGGCCATTTCGCTGTCAGTGGTGCTTCTGTTGGGGATCGTCCTGGTGGTGTTGATACGAGGGGGATCGATCAAGGGCGGGCCGGCGGTGGTCGCCGTGCTCTTCGGTTTCTTCCTCGCCTCCACAGGCATGGCGGACGACATCCAACGGTTCCTCAACTCGGTAGCGGAGACCATCAACTCGATCCAGTTCTGAGCGAGTCGGGGACGCCCGGCGGCCAAGGGCACCCGGGGAGCGGACCGGAACGGGGCTGCGCGACGCGGACCCGTCGGAGGCGCGCGGCGCCCCGGTACCCGAACAGACCGCACCCGTACGGTCCGTACCGGTCCGTACGCTCCCGGAGTCGCACGCCGGCGCGGACTCCTGGGCGGCGACGCCCGTATGTGCCGTGGTGACGCCCCGTATGTGGCGTACGGAATCCGCCAGGTCCCCGCGGTGGACGTCCGAGCCCTCTGGCCGGCGTACGGCTTCTCATCCGTTCAACCGTCGTCCTCTCGGTCGCCCTCTCGACCCTCTCGACCGAAGGAGCCCGAGGAAGTGAGCCCCGAGAACGCCTGGGAGTTGCGGGAGAGCTGGGAGAGTCCGATCGGAACCCTCCGGTGGGACCGCCTCGGGCCGAAGGACGGTCCGCCCGTGGTGCTGCTGCACGGCACCCCGTTCTCGTCGTACGTGTGGCACGACATCGCCCCGGCGCTCGCCGCCGACGGCCACCGGGTCCACGTCTGGGACATGCCCGGCTACGGCAGCTCACAGAGGAGCGACGGCCAGGACGTGTCCCTCAAGGCGCAGGGCGAGGTGTTCGCCGAGCTCCTGGGGGTCTGGGGGCTGTCGAACCCGTCGGTGATCGCGCACGACTTCGGCGGCTGCGTCGCACTGCGCGCGCATCTGCTGCACAGGGCCGAGTACCGGCGCCTCGCCCTGGTCGACCCCGTCGCGCTCGCCCCCTGGGGCTCACCCTTCTTCCGCCTGGTCGCCGAGCACGCGGCGGTCTTCGGGCAACTGCCCGCACCGCTGCACGAGGCCCTGGTCCGCGAGTACGTGGGCTCCGCGAGCCATCGGGGACTGCTGCCCGACGTCCTGGACGCACTGGTCGCCCCCTGGACGGACGCGGCGGGACAGGCGGCGTTCTACCGCCAGATCGCCCAGGCCGACCAGCGCTACACGGACGAGATCCAACCCCTCTATCCCACGCTGAACCTGCCGGTCACCGTCTGCTGGGCCGCCGAGGACACCTGGATCCCACCCGCCAAGGGCGAGGAACTCGCCTCCCTGATCCCGGGCGCCCGCCTCCGCCCGGTCCCGGACGCGGGCCACCTGGTCCCCTTGGACGCCCCGGCCCGCCTCCTGGGCGAGCTGATCGCTTTCCTCCGGAACTGAACGGAACTGAACGGAACTGAACGGGACTGAACGGGACTGAACCCGACCCGGAAACGCGTCAGGGCCAGGCCGGAGAACGAACCTCCGGCCTGGCCCTGAGCCGTACAGAGCGGGCGACGGGAATCGAACCCGCGTAGCTAGTTTGGAAGACTAGGGCTCTACCATTGAGCTACGCCCGCACAGGATGCGCCGCAGGTCAGTGACGCGCGGCACGGAAGCATCGTAGCGGGTCGCACCCCCTCGTCGCACACCCCGTTCCGGAGGGCCCGAGTGCCCCGTGAAATGCGGGAGCCGCGCCGCCTGCGGGCATGTACCCTACGTCTCGCACCAGACGGGGTGTGGCGCAGCTTGGTAGCGCGTCCGCTTTGGGAGCGGAAGGCCGTGGGTTCAAATCCCGCCACCCCGACCACCGTGCCGGACCACCGTGCCGGACCACCGGCAAGATCACCTTTTGGGGCGTGTCCCGCCTGCGGCTAGTATGCAAACTGCGCGCCCGTGTGTCTGCATTGTTACGTCCCTCAAGGGCCGCCAATCCGCTGAGGCTCCGCCGTATCCGGCAGAGAACGTCAGCAGAACCCAAAGAAGTCAGCCCCCAAGGAGACCGAACCGTGAAGAGCGCCGTGGAGACCCTGAACCCGACCCGGGTTCGGCTCAGCATCGAGGTGCCCTTCGAGGAGCTCAAGGACAGCCTCGACGCGGCGTACAAGAAGATCAACCAGCAGGTCACGGTGAAGGGGTTCCGGAAGGGCAAGATTCCGGCGCGCGTCATCGACCAGCGGTTCGGCCGCGGTGCGGTTCTTGAGGAAGCGGTCAACGACGCGCTTCCGAAGTTCTACACCGACGCGGTCAACGAGGCCGAGCTGAACGTCCTCGGCCAGCCCGAGGTCGACATCACGGAGCTGAAGGACGGCGAGACGCTGAACTTCACCGCCGAGGTCGACGTCCGCCCGGCCATCGAGATCCCGGACTACTCCGGCATCGAGGTCGAGGTCGACGCCGTCGAGGTCAGCGAGGAGGACGTCGACAAGGCCGTCGAGGAGCTGCGTGAGCGCTTCGCCTCGACCGCCCCGGTCGAGCGTGCCGCCGAGGACGGCGACGTCGTCACCCTCGACCTGGAGGCCAAGGTCGACGGCGAGGTCCTGGAGGACGGCGTCGCGAGCGGCGTCTCCTACACCATCGGTTCCGGTGAGCTGCTGGATGGCATCGACGACGCCGTGAAGGGTGTGGAGGCCGGTGGCGAGGTCACCTTCGCCTCCGAGCTCAAGGGCGGCTCGGCGGCCGGCAAGGAGGCCGAGGTCACCGTCAAGGTCACCCAGGTCGCCAAGCGCGAACTGCCCGAGCTGGACGACGACTTCGCGCAGCTTGCGTCCGAGTTCGACACCCTTGAAGAGCTGCGCGGCGACAGCCGCAAGCGCCTCGAGAACATGAAGCAGTACGACCAGGCCACGCAGGCCCAGGAGCGAGTCCTGGAGAAGCTGCTGGAGCTCGTCGAGGTGCCCGTCCCCGAGAAGCTGCTCGAGGACGAGATCAACACCCGCAAGCACAACCTGGAGCACCACCAGCTCGGCCAGATGGGCATCGACCTCGAGAAGTACCTCGAGATCCAGGGCAAGACGGCCGAGGAGTTCGACACCGAGACCAAGGACGCCGCGGTCAAGGGCATCAAGACGCAGTTCGTCCTGGACGAGCTCGTCAACAAGGAGAAGCTGAACGTCAACCAGGAGGAGCTCACCGAGCACCTCATGCGGCGTGCTGCCTCCTCCGGCATGTCCCCCGACCAGTTCGCCCAGCAGGTCGTCGAGGGTGGCCAGGTCCCGATGCTGGTCGGCGAGGTCGCCCGCGGCAAGGCCCTGGCCGTCGTGGTCGAGGCCGCCACGGTGAAGGACACGAACGGCGTCCTCGTCGACTTGGACGACGAGGACGAGGTCTCTGCCGAGGACTCGACCGAGGAAGCCGCCGAGGAGGCCCCCGCGGCCGCCGAGGCCTCCGAGGAGAAGACCGAGGCCTGATCGCCTCACCAGTACGTACTACGGGCCCCCGGGACATGTCCCGGGGGCCCGTAGGGCCTTCCAGGGGCGCGGGGCTGTATCGATGCGGCTCCGCCGCGTGGGCGCGAGCAACCCACCACGACCCGCACCCGCCGATGCACCATCCGCGGCAGACGCGACCGCGGCCCTGTGGGGGCTGGCCGCGCAGTTCCCCGCGCCCCTGACGGAGCCCGCCGGTCTCTAGGGGCGCGGGGAACTGCGCGAGCAACCACCACCAAGCCGCACCCGCCGTCGAACAGCCCGTGGCAGACGCGACCGCGGCCCGGCGGGGGCTGAGCGAGCAGTTCCCCGCGCCCCAAAAGGCCGGGGCGGGGCCGGCCGTACCCCCTGCTCACCCAGCGGAGCGCATGCGCTCACAGCGAACAGTCACCTCTGCGGGATTCCCCGGAGGGACCCGCGCGTTAGGGTCCATGAGTACGAGGGCAGGGGAGTCCCCGGAGCCGTCCGACACGGCGCGCATACGGGGTCCCACGCCCCCAGCAGAAGACGTGAGACGGCCCGGCGCCGTCGTAAGACGAGCAGGTGGATACGTGACGAATCTGATGCCCACAGCCGCCGGCGACCCCATCGGTGGTGGCCTCGGCGACCAGGTCTACAACCGGCTGCTCGGCGAGCGGATCATCTTCCTCGGCCAGGCGGTCGACGACGACATCGCCAACAAGATCACGGCGCAGCTGCTTCTCCTTGCCTCCGACCCGGAGAAGGACATCTACCTCTACATCAACAGCCCCGGCGGCTCGATCACCGCCGGCATGGCGATCTACGACACCATGCAGTACATCAAGAACGACGTGGTGACGATCGCGATGGGCATGGCGGCCTCCATGGGCCAGTTCCTGCTGAGCGCGGGTACTCCGGGCAAGCGCTTCGCGCTGCCGAACGCGGAGATCCTGATCCACCAGCCCTCGGCCGGCCTCGCCGGTTCCGCGTCGGACATCAAGATCCACGCCGAGCGGCTGCTGCACACCAAGAAGCGGATGGCGGAGCTGACCTCCTTCCACACCGGCCAGACCGTGGAGCAGATCACCCGCGACTCGGACCGGGACCGCTGGTTCGACCCGATCGAGGCCAAGGAGTACGGCCTCATCGACGACATCATGCCCACCGCTGCCGGAATGCCTGGCGGCGGCGGCACCGGGGCGGCATAGGTCGGCACACCGCCGACCCGGGTGCCGGCGTAGACCGGCACCAAGCCCCTCCGAGCCCCCAGCCGACCGCCTCAGCCCTTATCAGGCTTTCCAGGAGACACAGTGAACGACTTCCCCGGCAGCGGCCTCTACGCCCGCACAGAGGCCGAGTACACCGGCCCTCGCGCGGAGTCCCGCTACGTCATCCCGCGCTTCGTCGAGCGCACCTCGCAGGGCGTCCGTGAGTACGACCCGTACGCGAAGCTCTTCGAGGAGCGCGTGATCTTCCTCGGCGTGCAGATCGACGACGCCTCCGCCAACGACGTCATGGCGCAGCTGCTGTGCCTGGAGTCGATGGACCCCGACCGGGACATCTCGGTCTACATCAACAGCCCCGGCGGCTCCTTCACGGCACTCACTGCGATTTACGACACGATGCAGTTCGTGAAGCCGGATGTCCAGACGGTCTGCATGGGCCAGGCGGCCTCGGCCGCCGCGATCCTGCTTGCCGCCGGTACGCCGGGCAAGCGCATGGCACTTCCCAACGCCCGCGTGCTGATCCACCAGCCGTACAGCGAGACCGGCCGAGGCCAGGTCTCGGACCTCGAAATCGCGGCGAACGAGATCCTCCGCATGCGCGCCCAGCTGGAAGACATGCTGGCCAAGCACTCGACGACGCCGATCGAGAAGATCCGCGAGGACATCGAGCGCGACAAGATCCTCACGGCCGAAGACGCGCTCGCGTACGGCCTGATCGACCAGATCATCTCGACCCGGAAGATGAACAACGCCGCGGTCGCGTGACGCGTCGCTGTATCGTCTGCCGCTCCTTGACGCGGTTCACGACAAAGTGAACCGCGCCAAGGGGGGCCCGAACGGGGGGCTCGGCAAGGTACCGTCGGACATAAGGCAGCACCAGGAGCCGCTGGACCTAGGCGTCTCCCAGGCGAAGGGGAAGCACACCGTGGCACGCATCGGTGACGGCGGCGATCTGCTCAAGTGCTCGTTCTGTGGCAAGAGCCAGAAGCAGGTCAAGAAGCTCATCGCAGGCCCTGGTGTGTACATCTGCGACGAGTGCATCGACCTCTGCAACGAGATCATCGAGGAGGAACTCGCGGAAACGAGCGAGGTCCGCTGGGAGGAACTCCCCAAACCTCGCGAGATCTACGAGTTCCTCGAGGGGTACGTCGTGGGCCAGGAGTCTGCCAAGAAGGCGCTCTCCGTCGCGGTCTACAACCACTACAAGCGGGTCCAGGCCGGTGAGAACAGCACGGGTCAGAACCGCGAGGACGCCATTGAGTTGGCGAAGTCCAACATCCTGCTTCTCGGCCCGACGGGCTCGGGCAAGACGCTCCTCGCCCAGACCCTGGCCCGCATGCTGAACGTCCCGTTCGCCATCGCCGACGCGACGGCGCTGACGGAGGCCGGCTATGTGGGCGAGGACGTCGAGAACATCCTGCTGAAGCTCATCCAGGCCGCCGACTACGACGTCAAGAAGGCCGAGACGGGCATCATCTACATCGACGAGATCGACAAGGTGGCTCGTAAGAGCGAAAACCCGTCGATCACGCGGGATGTGAGCGGCGAGGGCGTGCAGCAGGCCCTGTTGAAGATCCTCGAAGGCACGACGGCCTCGGTCCCGCCGCAGGGCGGACGCAAGCACCCGCACCAGGAGTTCATCCAGATCGACACGACGAACGTCCTGTTCATCGTGGGCGGCGCCTTCGCGGGCCTGGAGAAGCTGATCGAGTCCAGGGCCGGCGCTAAGGGCATCGGCTTCGGCGCGACGATCCGCTCGAAGCGCGAGATGGAGTCCAAGGACCAGTTCGAGGACGTCATGCCCGAGGACCTGGTCAAGTTCGGCATGATCCCGGAGTTCATCGGCCGTCTGCCCGTCATCACTTCGGTGCACAACCTCGACCGCGAGGCCCTCCTCCAGATCCTCGTCGAGCCCCGCAACGCGCTGGTGAAGCAGTACCAGCGCCTCTTCGAACTCGACGGCGTGGAGCTGGACTTCGAGCGCGAGGCCATGGAGGCCATCGCCGACCAGGCCATCCTCCGCCAGACCGGCGCCCGGGGCCTGCGCGCCATCATGGAGGAAGTCCTCCAGTCCGTGATGTACGAGGTCCCGTCCCGCAAGGACGTGGCCCGCGTGGTCATCACAGCGGAAGCGGTCCGCTCGAACGTCAACCCGACGCTGATCCCGCGGGACGCGCGGGGGCGGGGGCCGGGGGAGCAGAAGACGGCGTAGCCGCTACGCGTGTACGTGAAGGGCGCCCAATGACATTCGTCGGGCGCCCTTCTGCGTGCCTTCAGGCCAGCTTCACTTGAATCAAATCGAGTTCACGACCCGCTTTGTGGCATGTGCACCTCATGTGATCTTCTCTCGTACGCAGGGATGACCGCCCTGCCAAGTGAAACGGGAGGGGCAAGACATGAAGTTCAGGCGCGCCTTGGCGACGTTGAGTGTGCTTGTGGCAGCGGGCGTCGTCCCGCTGGTTACGGCTGGTACGGCGCAAGCTGATCCGTTCGACTGCGTGGATTACCTCAAGTCCAAGAACTATGAAATAGGGCCCAAGGTGACGAAGGCGTGCAGTTATAACAAGACCTTCACCAATTGGAAGTGTGTCGCGCAGCTCAGTCTGCTGATGAGCAACACATCGCACATCGCGAACGCATGTTCCCGCGCGATCGGGGACTGAGGGAAAAGGAAAGGGGCGTCTCGCTGACTCGTGAGACGCCCCCTCAGGGCACGTTCACGCCTTGACGCGAACTTCCTTGCGGAGCTTGGCTGTCAGCTCGGCAGCCGCCGAGAGGTCGGCGCCCTTGCCCGCCATGGCGTTGGCCATGTCGATGTTGATGATGACGCCGAGCGTGCTGTGGTCACCCCAGATGCACACCGGCATGCTGATCGACGAAGGGCCGGCGGCCGCGTCGCCGGACGCCTCGTCGTTCTTGAGCTTGGTTTCCTGGCACTTCAGGACCGCGCCGTCCAGCCCGCTGGGCGAGTAGCTCTTCGGGCTGCCGACGAGCTGGCCGTCCTCGGAGTCCTTGGTGGCCTCGTCCTTCAGGTCGGCGAACATGGCGTCGACGACCTTCTCCGGGTCCTCGATCTCGCCGTACACGCCCATGAATTGGATCATGTTCTGGGACAGCGGGTTGCTCTCGTCCCCGGCCACGTAGCCCGCATCGACGTCCTTGGCATTCTTGACGCCGCGCTTCTCGGCCTTCTTGACGTCGCTCGCGTCGAAGCCGCCGCCACCGGCCTCTTCGCTCTTCTTGTACTCCGTGAGCACCGTCGCCGGAGTAGTCAGCTTGTGGGGGCCGTCGTCCGCGACGTCCGAGGAGCCGCTGCTGCCGCTTCCGACGACGAAGTACGCGCCGACCGCGATCGCCGCCACGACCGCGACCGCGCCGATGATGAGGCCCGTCTTCTTCTTGCCGCCGCCGGGAGCGGGCGGCACCGGCGCGCCGTAGGGGGCGCCGGGGGGCTGCTGCTGCGGGTAGCCGTAGCCCGGCTGCTGGGGCGGAACCCCGGGAGGGGCCTGCTGGGGGTACCCGTAGCCGGGCTGCTGCTGAGGCGCCTGCTGCGGGTAGCCGTAGCCGGGCTGGGGGGCCTGCGGCTGCTGGCCGTAAGGACCCGGCTGACCGTACGGTCCGGGCTGCTGAGGCTGCCCGCCGTACGGGCCCGGCTGGTTGTAGCTCATTACTGGGTTCCCCTCCAGAAATTTATGTGTTCCGAACATCCTGGCGTACGGAGCGCCCATGCGGGGCATCGGGGGCCCGCCGTTACCAACTCTTCTGGGTTCACTACATGCCTGTGACAGTTGCGCCCCTCACCCGTGACTGATCTGCGGACGAGGCGTTAGGCAGGACGTGGTCGCACGTTCATGTGAGCATGGAGCTTGCGTACGAGGAAGGGGCGGGGAGTGGACGGGAAGGGAGATGGCGCTCGGCTGCGGGTTCTCACCGCGGTCGTTCCGGTCTGGCTGAATCAGGCGGCTCATGAGCGGGCGCACGAGGCTTGCCACGCTTCGGCGTTGTTGTGGAACCGGACCGTGTCCTGGGTCCGTGCGGAGTGGACGGCGGGACGATCACCAGGTCGTGAAGACATTAGGCGTTACGTGACATCACTGCCTGGCGAAGTGCGTCCACTGCACGCTCATACGGCACAGGCCGTTGCCTACGACCTGGCTGATGCCATCGCTCTGGCGCGCACGAACAAGGCGCAGGGAATCCGAGGGGTGAAGTTCCCGTGGCGCGAGAAGAGATACAGGCCCCTCGTGTTTACCGCTCGCTTCGGCTGGAGGGTCAAGGACCACGCCCGTCTGCTCCTTTCGCTGGGAAAAACGCGGGAACGGATTGTGCTGCCGGTGCCCGAGTTCACCGACAGGTTCGGTCTGTTGGTCACCCCGGATCGCTGGGGCGAGATGAAGCTGTGCTGGGACAGCGCGGCCCGTGAGTGGGCGCTTCGCATCTCCTATCGCTCCGTCGATGACAGCCTGCCAAGTGCCGTGGGACCCGCAGCCGGAGAGAAATCTGGCGGGACCCCGAGAACTGTGACCATCGCGGTGGACGAGGGCATCATCAACCCGATGACACTGGCCACCGTCACCCCCAACGGTGGTTACGCGGCTCTCGTTCTCAACGGGCGCAGTTCTCGCGCGGTCAAGCAAGCGCGCAACAAGGGCATGGCTCGGTTGCAGTCCAAGATGTCCCGATGCCGCGTCGGCTCGCGCCGCCACCGAAAGTTGGCAGAGGCGAGGAAGAAACTCACGGCGAAGACCGACCGTCGTTTGCGTGACTTCAATCATCAGGTCACCGCAAAAGCCAATCGGTTCATCCGCGATCAGGTGGCGGCCCACGAGCAGGCGGCTTCTGAAGGCATCCAGGTGGTGGCACGGCTCGTTGTAGGCGATGTCCGTGGAATCGAAAGGAACACGGAGAAGCGACGTCGTGCCTCGCGCTCGACCCGGCAGCAGCTTTCACAGTGGGAGCGAGGGGTCCAGGAGCGTCAGCTCGCGTACAAAACCGGGCTGCCGATCCAACACATCAGCGAGGCGAACTCGTCACAGGCATGCCCATACTGTCTGAGCCGCCGCAAGGTGCGCGGCCGGACATACGTCTGCGCGAACAAGGACTGTGCCCTGGTGCTGCACCGGGACGCACTGGGCGGGGTGAACATCCACACCCTTGCCATCAATGACGGGGCCTTCGTCCCGGTTTCACCCGGCACCGAGATGCGGGTGAAGTATCTACGAGCCCAACCTGGCTGGTCGTCCGACCAGCGGGAACGCCATGGTTTCCACCAGCAGGCACAAGTGCTCGCTGGTGCGGGGCGAAGGCGTGAAGCACGTAGTAGTGCCCGGAACCGGGCCATCGGTACCGACTGTGACATCGGTGCTGATGTTGCTGCTGCTCTCCAATACGAGAGCACTGTGATTCATGAGGGCGGTGCCGCTAGCTCACCAGGTACCGGTCGGGCATCTGCCCGCGCCGCCCAAAGAGCCACAGAAGGCAGAAATCCCGGCGTTTCCGCCGGGGAGGTTCACACCCCTAAACTGACCCCGTGACCGAGAACGCTCAGCAGCAGACGCCAGCCAACGCCCCCGAACTGCCGACCCAGTACGCGCCGGCCGAGGTAGAGGGGAAGCTGTACGAGCGCTGGGTGGAGCGGGGTTACTTCGCCGCCGACGCGAAGAGTGAGAAGCCTCCGTACACCATCGTCATTCCGCCGCCGAACGTCACCGGGTCGCTGCACCTGGGGCACGCCTTCCAGCACACGCTCATGGACGCGCTGACCAGGCGCAAGCGCATGCAGGGGTACGAGTCGCTGTGGCTGCCCGGCATGGACCACGCCGGTATCGCCACGCAGAACAAGGTCGAGCAGCAGCTTGCCGAGGAGGGCAAGTCGCGGCACGACCTCGGGCGCGAGGAGTTCGTCGAGCGCGTCTGGCAGTGGAAGGAGGAGTACGGCGGCAGGATCCTCGGGCAGATGCGCCGGCTCGGGGACGGTGTGGACTGGGACCGCGAGCGGTTCACCATGGACGAGGGCCTGTCCAAGGCCGTCCAGACCATCTTCAAGAAGCTGTACGACGACGAGCTGATCTACCGCGCCGAGCGCATCATCAACTGGTGTCCCCGCTGTCTGACGGCCATTTCGGACATCGAGGTGGAGTACCAGGAGGACGACGGCGAGCTCGTCTCCATCAAGTACGGCGAGGGTGACGAGACGCTCGTCGTCGCCACCACCCGCGCCGAGACGATGCTCGGTGACACCGCCGTCGCCGTTCACCCCGACGACGAGCGCTACCGCCACCTCATCGGCAAGCGCATCAAGCTGCCGCTGACCGACCGCACCATCCCCGTCGTCGCGGACACGCACGTCGACCCCGAGTTCGGCACGGGTGCCGTCAAGGTCACCCCCGCCCACGACCCGAACGACTTCGCGATCGGCCGGCGTCACGGCCTGGAGTCGATCACGGTCATGGACGAGCGGGCGATCATCACCGTCCACGGCCCCTTCGAGGGACTCGACCGCTTCGAGGCCCGCTCCGCCATCGTCGGCGCGCTGCGCTCGCAGGGCCGGATCGTCGCCGAGAAGCGTCCGTACGTCCACAGCGTCGGGCACTGCTCGCGCTGCCGGACCACGATCGAGCCGCGGCTGTCCCTGCAGTGGTGGGTCAAGGTCGGCCCGCTCGCCAAGGCCGCAGGTGACGCCGTCCGCGACGGCCGGGTGAAGATCCACCCCGAGGACATGTCGAAGCGGTACTTCGACTGGGTCGACAACCTCAACGACTGGAACATCTCGCGTCAGCTGTGGTGGGGCCACCGGATCCCGATCTGGTACGGCCCGGACGGCGAGACGGTCTGCGTCGGCGCCGACGAGGAGCCGCCGGGCACCGAGGCCGAGGGCTGGAAGCAGGACACCGACGTCCTCGACACCTGGTTCTCGTCCGGCCTGTGGCCGTTCTCCACGCTCGGCTGGCCCGAACAGACCCCGGAACTCAAGAAGTTCTATCCGACCGACGTCCTGCTCACCGGCCACGACATCATCTTCTTCTGGGTCGCCCGGATGATGATGTTCGGTCTGTACGCGATGGACGGCGAGGTGCCCTTCAAGACCATCGCCCTGACCGGTCTGGTCCGTGACGAGCGCGGCAAGAAGATGTCGAAGTCGTTCGGCAACGTCGTCGACCCGCTCGACTGGATGGACGCGTACGGCTCCGACGCCGTCCGCTTCACCCTGGCCCGCGGCGCCAACCCCGGTACGGACGTGCCGATCGGCGAGGACTGGGTCCAGGCGTCCCGGAACTTCGCCAACAAGATCTGGAACGCGACACGGTTCGCGCTGATGAACGGCGCGACGGTCGAGGGCCCGCTGCCGGACGCGTCCGAGATGTCGGCGACGGACCGGTGGATCCTCTCCCGGCTCAACAAGACGGTCGCCGAAGTCGACGCGTTCTACGAGGACTTCCAGTTCGCGAAGCTCTCCGACGCGCTCTACCACTTCGCGTGGGGCGAGGTCTTCGACTGGTACGTCGAGCTGTCGAAGACGACGTTCATGGCGGGCGGTGCCGCCGCCGACGTCAGCAAGCGGGTCCTCGGCGAGGTCCTGGACGTCACGCTGCGGCTGCTGCACCCGGTCGTCCCGTTCGTCACGGAGACGCTCTGGACCACCCTCACCGGTGGCGAGTCCGTCGTGATCGCCGACTGGCCCAAGGACAGTGGCTTCCGTGACACCGGCGCCGAGCGGGAGATCGAGACGCTTCAGCAGGTCATCACGGAGGTTCGCCGCTTCCGTGCCGACCAGGGCCTGCAGCCCGGTCAGCGGGTTCCGGCCCGGCTGACCCTCGACGGGACCGCCCTCGCCCCGCACGAGGCGGCCATCCGCCAGCTGCTGCGCCTCCAGCCGGAGGGCGACGGCTTCACGGCCACGGCGACGCTGCCGGTCGCGGGTGCGCGGGTCGCGCTCGACCTCTCCGGCACGATCGACGTCGCCGCCGAGCGGAAGCGGCTTGCCAAGGACTTGGCCGCCGCCGAGAAGGAGAAGGCGCAGGCGAACGGCAAGCTCGGCAACGAGGCGTTCCTCGCGAAGGCGCCGGATCATGTCGTGGACAAGATCCGGGTGAGGCTTGCCAAGGCCGACGAGGACATTGCCCGTATCCAGGCCCAGCTGGAGGGCTTGCCTGCGGCGTAGCCGCCTCCGGCGAGGGTGAGCGTGTAGGTGGCCGAGGGCCCCGGGACCTGGTGGTTCCGGGGCCCTCGGCGTGTCCGGGCCCGGTTGTCGAGCGCTCCCGCCGGTTCGTTGTCGGCTGCGGGCCCGTCGTGGCTTGTCGCGCAGTTCCCCGCGCCCCTACCGGGGCGCGGGGCTCCGTAGACTGGGTGTGTGAGTGAGCTCCCGCACGACAGCAGTGAGTCAGACCCGGTCGACCCGTTCGACGAGATCGTCGAGGCGGAGACCGGGCGTGATCCCGATCTGGCCGTGATCGAGGCCGGCAGCCGTACCCTGCGCACACAGGGCGTGGCACCGGAGTCCGACATCCCCACGCGCCCGTCCGACCAGGAGACCGACAAGGCGCTCCGTGAGGTCGAGGCCGAGCTCGCCACACGCTGGGGCGAGACCAAGCTGGAACCGTCCGTGAGCCGTATCGCCGCGCTCATGGACGTGCTGGGGGAGCCGCAGCGCGCGTATCCCTCCATCCACATCACGGGGACGAACGGCAAGACGTCGACCGCCCGCATGATCGAGGCCCTCCTCGGCGCCTTCGACCTGCGCACCGGGCGGTACACCTCGCCGCACGTCCAGTCGATCACCGAGCGCATCAGTCTGGACGGCGCCGCGATCCCCGCCGAGCGGTTCGTGGAGACGTACCGGGACATCCAGCCGTACGTCGAGATGGTCGACTCCCAGCAGGAGTTCCGCCTCTCCTTCTTCGAGGTCCTCACGGGCATGGCGTACGCGGCCTTCGCGGACGCGCCCGTCGACGTGGCCGTCGTGGAGGTGGGGATGGGAGGCAGCTGGGACGCGACGAACGTGATCGACGGGGATGTCGCCGTCGTGACCCCCATCGATCTGGACCACACCGACCGGCTCGGAACCACCCCCGGGGAGATCGCCAAGGAGAAGGCCGGGATCGTCAAGCAGGACTCGACGGTGATCCTGGCCCAGCAGCCCGTCGACGCCGCCCAGGTGATGCTCAAGAAGGCCGTCGAGGTCGATGCCACAGTCGCCCGCGAGGGGCTCGAGTTCGGCGTCGTGAGCCGCCAGGTCGCCGTCGGCGGGCAGCTGCTGACTCTCCGGGGGCTGGGCGGGGAGTACGACGAGGTGTACATCCCGCTGCACGGGGCGTACCAGGCGCACAACGCGGCGGTGGCGCTCGCCGCGGTGGAGGCGTTCTTCGGGGTCGGTTCCCAGCGGCCCGAGCCGCTCGACATCGACACGGTCCGCAAGGCCTTCGCGGCGGTCTCCTCGCCCGGGCGGCTGGAGATCGTGCGCCGGTCGCCGACGGTCGTGCTGGACGCCGCCCACAATCCGGCGGGGGCCCGGGCGACCGCCGAGGGGGTCCGTGAGGTCTTCGACTTCAGCCGGCTGATCGGAGTCGTGGGGTCGAGCGGGGACAAGAACGTACGGGGGCTGCTGGAGGCCTTCGAGCCGATCTTCACCGAGGTCGTCGTCACGCAGAACTCCAGCCATCGGGCCATGGACGTGGACTCGCTCGCCGCGATCGCCGTCGAGGTGTTCGGGGACGACCGGGTGCAGGTCGAGTCCCGGCTGGACGACGCCCTGGAGGCCGCGATCACGTTGGCCGAGGAGGAGGCGGAGTACGCGGGGGCCGGTGTGCTGGTGACCGGGTCCGTCATCACGGTGGGCGAGGCCCGGATGTTGCTGGGGAGGGGCTGATCCGTGCGTACGCTCTGTGCTTCGACGCTGATCGGTGAGTTCTTCGTCATCGGTTTCGCGGGGCTTGTCGCGATGAAGGATCCCGATCTGTCCATGGCCACGGTCTGGACGGTGAGCGGGGTCGCGATGGTGTTCTGTCTGCTGCTCTGCGGGATGATCACGCGGCCGGGGGGTGTCCAGCTGGGCTGGGCGCTGCAGGTCGCGCTCATCGCGAGCGGGTTCGTCGTGCCGACCATGTTCTTCCTCGGCGCCGTGTTCGCCGCCCTGTGGTGGGCCTCGGTCCATTTCGGACGGAAGGTGGAGGAAGCGAAGGCGCGCTTCGCCGCGCAGGCCGAGGCCGGGGGTAACACGGCGTAGGCCTTTTCTCGCCCTCGCCGCCCCTGCCCGTCCCGTCCCTGGGGCTGCCGCCCCCAGACCCCCGCTATCGGCCTGAACGGCCTCGTCCTCAAACGCCGGACGGGCTGAGTGCCTGGACTGGGCTTTAGAGGTTCGGCCCGGCCGCGCAATCCTTCAGCCTCTCCGGCGTTTGAGGAGCGGGGGTTCGGGGGCGGAGCCCCTGAAAAGGGACGGGAACGGGCAGGGGCGGCGAGGGCGAAAACAGTCGGGTCGTCCCGTATCGGACCGGCGCACCCCGTAGCACCTGACGCTGCGTAACACGCACCCGGACACGCCCTGTAGCCTCGGTCTTCCGCACATCTGTGACCTGAAGGAGCCACCACCGTGAGCCAGCGCACCCTCGTCCTTCTCAAGCCCGACGCGGTCCGTCGCGGCCTGACCGGCGAGATCATCAGCCGCATCGAGCGCAAGGCCGGCTGGGAGATCACCGCGCTGGAGCTGCGCACGCTGGACCAGGACACGCTGGAGCAGCACTACGGCGAGCACAAGGGCAAGCCCTTCTACGAGCCCCTGGTCGCCTTCATGGCCTCCGGCCCGGTCGTGGCGCTGGTCGTCGAGGGCGAGCGCGTCATCGAGGGCGTACGGGCACTCGCGGGCCCGACCGACCCGATCGCCGCCGCCCCCGGCTCCATCCGTGGTGACTTCGGTGTGATCGTCCGGGAGAACCTGATCCACGCCTCCGACTCCGAGGAGTCCGCCGAGCGCGAGCTGAAGATCTTCTTCCCGGGCATCGCCTGACGGCTCCCCGACGGACTGCCGGACCGACGGCCGACGGACCCCGAGGCCCGTGCCACCAGCGGGCCGACGGGTGGCGTACCGGGCGCGCTGCACGGTGCCCGGTCGCGGACCACGGGCGCCCGGACACGGCGGCCTCGGGCAGGGACACTCTCCCAGGCTCCAGGCTCCAGG
>NZ_JAPWHT010000127.1:0-23455 GCF_027270795.1 Streptomyces sp. ActVer | reverse complement strand
CCGCGAGTGTGCCGCCGGACGAGAGGTCGGCGACCGCGGCCCAGCCGAGCGGCCGCCGGCCCCCGTCGACTACGAGCACCCAGGGTTCGCCCGCCGCCCGGGCCCGGGCCACCGGGGAGTCGGCCGGCAGAACCAGCCCGTCCCGCAGCGGCAGATCGGCGGCCTTGACGAAGGACAGGCGGCGGATGCCGCGGTCCTGGCCCACGAAATCGGCCACGAAGTCGTCGGCGGGATGCGCGAGCAGCCGCTCCGGGGTGTCGAACTGCGCGAGCTTGCCCCCGGTACGGAACACGGCGATGTTGTCGCCGAGCTTGATCGCCTCGTCGATGTCATGGGTGACGAACACGATCGTCTTGTGCAACTCCTTCTGCAGCCGGATGAACTCAGCCTGCAGTTCCCCCCGGACGATGGGGTCGACCGCGCTGAACGGCTCGTCCATCAGCAGCACCGGCGGGTCCGCTCCCAGCGCCCTGGCCACCCCGACGCGCTGCTGCTGTCCGCCGGAGAGCTGGTACGGATAGCGCTTGGCCATGGCGGCCGGCAGCCCCACGAGCTCCAGCAGCTCCGCCGCCCGCGAGCGTGCCTTCTTCTTGCCCCAGCCGAGCAGCAGCGGCACGGTCGCTATGTTGTCCAGCACCGTGCGGTGCGGGAACAGCCCCGCGTGCTGGATCACGTATCCGATGCCCCGGCGCAGCTCCGGGGCGGCGATCTCCCGGATGTCCTGGCCGCGCAGGCTCACCGTGCCGGCCGTCGGCTCGACCATGCGGTTGACCATGCGCAGAGTCGTGGTCTTGCCGCAGCCGGAAGGGCCGACCAGGACCGTGATGCCGCCCTCCGCCAACTCCAGCGACAGCTCGTCCACGGCTGTCGTGCCGTTGGGATAGTTTTTGCTCACCGCGTCGAATCTGATCAAAGCTGCCCCTTACCCGACTGCATATGGTCATGCAGAGTTGTGTGTGGCTGAATTACAGTCAATCCCCTTTTGTAAACGGGACGTTACGTTCGTCCGAAGAAAGTGAAAGGGCGCCCGGAATGCAGGCGTTTGACCCGGTTTGGTTCACGTTTCTGAACGGCTCGGACATCGAACAGCTCGAACTTGACGACACCGAGGTGCTCGACGCCGTCGAGCAGGGGCTGCGTGCTCAGGGCCGCGGGGAGACGGTCATCGAACCACGGGTCCACCTCACGCCCGACCCCTCGTTCAACGGCCACTTCAACGTCCTGCGCGGCTACATCGCGCCACTGGGGCTGGCCGGAGTCAAGATTGTGGGCGACTACGTCGGCAACTACAAGGCCGGGCTGCCCTCCGAGATGGCGCTGCTCAACCTCTTCGACCCGCGTACGGGTATGCCGGTGGCGGTGGTCGACGCCACCGCCATCACGGAGATGCGCACCGGCGCGCTCACCGCGCTCGGGGCGCGCCACCTGGCCCGCAGCGACTCCAAGGTGCTCGGCCACATCGGCGCCCGCGCCACGTCGTACTGGAACGTCCGCCTCCTCGACCGGATCTTCGACTTCGACGAGATACGGGTCCACTCGCGCCGCCCGGAGAGCCGTGAGGCCTTCGCCGAGCGGCTGGAGAACGACCTCGGCAAGCCCGTGACCGTCACCGACGACTGGAAGTCGTGCGTCGAGGGCGCGGACATCGTCGTGGAGGCGTCCCGGCTGGAGCGGCCCGAGCCGCTGCTGAGGACGGAGTGGATCGCGCCGGGAGCGCTTGTCGTACCGTACGGAACGATGAGCGCGGTCGAACTCTCCCTCACCGACATCATGGACAAGGTCGTCGTCGACGACTGGGGCCAGTGCCGGTCCGGGCCGTTCGGTGCCCTCCGCGCGCATGTCGAGTCGGGGCGGCTCAGCGAGGAGACCCTGCACGGCGAGCTGTGCGAGATCGTCGTCGGCGACAAGCCCGGCCGCGAGCGCGACGACGAGACCATCCTGTTCTGGCATCGCGGCCTCTCGTTGTCCGACATCGCACTGGGCGCGGCCATGCTCAAGAAGGCCGAAGAGCGTGGCCTCGGGCAGAACCTGCGGTTCTCATGAGCGGTACGCCTCCCGCTCCTACCCCGCCCGTCGCGGCTGACGCCGTGGTCCTCGACGGGCGCGCCCTCACCTGCGACGACGTCGCCGCCGTCGCACTCCGCGGCGCCCGGGTCGCCCTGGCCGAGGAGGTCCTGCCCCAGCTGGAGCGCGACCGCGCGGTCGTCGACGACGTGGTCGACCGTGAGGTGCCGACGTACGGCCTGACGACGGGGCTCGGCAGCCGCTCGTCGTACGCGCTGCCGCGGGCCGAACTCGGCGAGTTCAGCGTGCGCACGGTGCGGGGACGGGCCAACGCGGTGGGCGATCCGCTGCCGGTCCCCGTCGTACGCGCCGCCCTGCTGGCCCGGGTGAACGGCATCGCGGGCGGTGGCAGCGGGGTGCGGCCGGAGATCGTGCCGCTGCTGGTCTCCATGCTCAACTCACGGGTGCACCCGGTGATCCCCGAGGTGGGGTCGATCGGCGCCTCCGACCTGTGCCAGATGGCCCATGTCGGCCTGGTCGTCATCGGCGAGGGCCGCGCCGAGATCTCCGGTGAGGTGCTCGACGGTGCGCCGGCGCTGCGACGGGCCGGGCTGGCCCCCACCGAACTGGGGCCGAAGGACGGGCATGTGCTGTGCAGCGCGAGCCCGCTGGCCGCCGGCGTCGGCGCCCTCGCCCTCCACGAGGCGGCCGCCGTCCTCACCCTCGCCCAGGCGGTCACGGCCCTCACCTTCGAGGGGTTCCGGGCGAACACCAGCCCGCTCGACATCCGCGTACTGGGTCTGCGTCCGGCCCCCGGTCAGGCCCGGGCGGCGGGCGAACTGCTCGCGCTGCTGGACGGCGGCGAGCTGGCCGATCCCCGGCACGCCAGGCGCGTCCAGGACCCCGTGAGCCTGCGCTGTGCCGCCCAGGTGCACGGGGCGCTGCACGCCGCCCTGGACTTCGCCCTCGCCGCGCTGGAACCCGAGCTCAACGGCTGCGGCGACAACCCGGTGGTCCTGGCGGACACCGGGGAGATCCTGTCGTCCGGCAACTTCCACACCCCGGCCCTGGCCCTCGGCTTCGACACCGTCGCGCTGGCGCTGACGCAGACCGCGGCGATCTCGGCCGAGCGCATGCGGCGGCTGCTGAATCCCGGTGTCAGCGGACTGCCCGCGAACCTCTCGCCGTACGGTCCGGAGCGCTCGGGCTTCGCGCCGCTGGCCAAGACGGCACAGGCACTCGTCGCCGAGATCCGTGCCCTGTCCGCGCCCGTGTGCACCGACCCCCGGCACGGCGCGGACGCGGTCGAGGACGACTCGACCAACGCGGCCCTCGGGGCGCGCCGGCTGACGACGATGCTGGTCAGGCTGCGGCAACTGCTCGCCGTGGAGGCCCTGGCCGCGGCACAGGCCGTGGACCTGGCGGCCCCGGCAACCATGGGACGCGGACCCGGTCTCCTGCACCGCGCGATCCGCGAGCTGGTCCCGGGCCTGGACGACGACCGGCCCTGCGGAGTGGACGTGGACCTGGTGAGCCGGGACGTCCTGGGGTCCGACGAGGTACGAAGCGCTCTGCACGCTTTGGTGGAAGGACCTTCTTGACCAACGTCGACGTACACCAGCATCTGTGGACCGCCTCGTTCCTCGCGGCCCTGCGCGCGCGTGACGAGCCGCCGTTCCTGGGCGGCTGGACCCTGCACACGGCCGGTGAGCCGCCCTACGAGGTCCCGTCCGCGGACCACGACGTCGCCGGGCGTGCCGAACTGGCCGCCGCCGACGGGCTGGGCAGGGCGCTCGTCTCGCTGTCCGCCCCGCTCGGCATTGAGTGGCTGCCTCCCGACGAGGCACGCCCGCTGCTCGACGCCTACCACGAGGACGCGGCACGACTGCCCGAACCGTTCGGGGCCTGGGCCGCCGCCTGCGTCCGGGACATCGACGCCGACACGACCGCCGCGGACCTCGACCGGGGGTTCGCCGGGCTCCAGCTCCCCGCGAACGCCCTGACCGACGAGGCGGGGTACGCGCGCTGCGCCCCGCTGCTCGATCTGCTCGAAGCGCGCGGCCTCCCGCTGTTCGTCCACCCCGGCCCGGCGCCCGGTGCGTCCCCGGGGCCCGGCTGGTGGCCCGCGATGGTTCCGTACGTGCAGCAGATGCACTCCGCCTGGTTCGCCTTCCGGGCGTTCGGCAGGCCTCGTCATCCCCGGCTGCGGGTGTGCTTCGCGCTGCTGGCCGGGCTCGCCCCGCTGCACGGGGAGCGCTTCGCCGCCCGCGGCGGGGACGAGGGGCGGGCGGGGGTCGATCCCGATGTGTTCGTCGAGACGTCCTCGTACGGTCCGCGTGCCGTCGACTCGGTCGTCCGCGTCCTCGGTACCGAAGTCGTCGTGATGGGCTCGGACCGGCCCTACGCTGAACCGCCGCAGCAGCCCGGCTTCGGTCTGGGCGGGGCCACCGCGTACGCCTTCCGCATCACCAATCCACGCCGCCTGCTCACCGGAGAGGACTGACCGGGCCCGACGGCCCCATGCGACGGCCACCCGTGACCGTCGTCCAACACGCAATCGGCACCAGGGGGATGACCATGAACCCGACCCCGATCGACACGACCGCGCTCGCCGAACTCGGCGCGTCCGACCGGCCGTTCCGGCCCGAGGAGTGCGCGGACCGGGCCCGCCGGGCCGCGGCGTTCGTCGGCACCGACGCGCTCGACCGCTCCGGTCCCGGCTCGTATCTGCTGCTGTGGCGGAACGACAACTCCGAGGCCTGGCTGAACACTTGGTGGCAGTCGCGCGACACCGGCTACCACGACCACCAGGGGTCCTGCGTCGGCGTGCACGTGATCGAAGGCGCCGCCTGGCAGGAGGGACTGCCGGTGGGCGGCCCGCGTCGCGCCCGCCGGTACGGGCCCGGCGAGTCGTTCTCGTTCCCGGGTTCGGGCGTCCATCGGATGGACCACGACGCCGGCGCCGTGACCATCCACGTCTACTCGCCGCCGATCGAGGCCATCGGGCACTACGAGATCGTCGACGGCGAACTCCATCGCACGGCCGGACCGCCCGACGAGGGCTCCCCGGCGAGTCCCCGGCTGCTCGACGCCCTCAACTCGATCGGACGGTGAGTCCGGAGAGCCCGGTGCGTCCAGAGCGCCCGGAGAGGCCCCGCTACTCCGGCGGTGTGGGTGTGTCGTGCGTGCGGTACATCGCCTGAACGTCCAGTTCGAGCTGGATCGTCGGGCCGACCACCGCGATACCGCGGGCCAGCATATTTCGCCAGTTCAGCGTGTAGTCCTCGCGGTGCAGTTCGGCCTTGGCCAGCGCCGCACAGCGCAGTTCCTCGCCGTAACCGCCGTTGACCATACCGAGGTGCGTCGTGTCCAGGGCCACCGAGCGGCTCACCCCGTGCATCGTCAGCGAGCCCTGGAGGATCCACTTGCTGCCGCCGCGGTACGCGAACCGCGTGCTGTGGAAGTCGATGAAGGGGAACCGCTTGACGTCCAGGAAGTCCGCCGACCGGAGGTGGTTGTCGCGGGTCGTGTTGCCGGTCGTGATGCTCGCCGCGTCGATCCGGACATGGACCCGGGACTCGGTTATGTCCTGGGCGATCTGGATACCGCCGTCGAAGCGCTCGAAGCGGCCGTGCACATGGGCCATCCCGACGTGCTTGGCGATGAAGCGGATCGCCGTGTGGGGCGGGTCGAAGAGCCAGGTGCCGGTCGGCGGCAGGTCGAGCTGACGGGCCGGTTCCAGGCGGGCGTACAGGGTGGGGAGGGTGACGCCGGCGACGATCTCGACGGTCTCGCGGACCGGGGAGAGCCCCTCGGCCATGACCATCATGCTGTAGCCGCCCGGCGGCAGCACGGCCATGAAGAAGCCGTACGGGTCGGTGGTGCCGCGGGCCGCGACGCGATGGGAGTCGAGCGCGGTGATCGTGACGTCGGCGCCGCCCATGGGCTGTCCCATGGGGTCCGCGACCTCGCAGCCGACCGCGCCCGCGCCGGGCGGCAGGGGCATTGTGAGGCCCGCCGCGGCGGCGGAGGCGTCCCTGGAACGCCGACGCCGAAGCAGTCCGAGGGCCATGATGTTCACCTGTCTTCTCAATTCCGTTGCGTGCCACGGCTCGACGCCCTCCCACGCACCCGGCAGGCCCGTGGGCCGCACGGACACGGGCACGGCGAACCGGGACGTGAGCCGCTCATGATCGTGATCCAGCCGTCCCCGGCGTGGGTGTCTCAATACGAGACAGTGCGCGCCGTCACAATCGAGACAGTGCGCGCCCGGTGTCTCACCGCGAGGGCACGGGCCCCGTGGAGTCGCGTACCACCAGCTCATGGCCGGTGGACTTGCGGCGAGGCCGGGAGGCGGGCGGCCTGAGGGCCATCGAGAGTGCCTGGCGGCCCATTTCGGCGAGGGGCAGCCGGACGGTGGTGAGGCCGGGGGCGAGGTCCGCCGCGAACGACACGTCGTCGAATCCGGCGACCGACATCCGGTGCGGGACCGGCACCCGGTGGGTGCGGAGCGCTGAGAGGACACCGATGGCCATGGCGTCGTTGAGGGCGACGATCGCGGTGGTGTCCGGGTGGTCGCGCAGGATCCGCTCGGCCGCATCGCGCCCGCCGTCGCGGGTGAACTCGGCCTGCGCCAACGGCAGTTCGTCCGCGGGCAGTCCGGCCCCCGCCAGCGCCGCCGCCACCCCCGCGAACCGGTCGGCGACCGTGGACAGCAGCATCTCCCCCGCCGCCACCGCGATCCGGCGGTGCCCGAGGGACAGCAGATGATCGGTAACCGTCTCGGCGCCCTCCTTGTTGTCGGGCCGCACCGCGTCCGCGTTGAGGAAGTGACGGCCGATCACCGTCAGCCGCCCGCCGGCGTCCTGGAAGGCGGACAGCTCGGCCCTGGACTCGGCCTCCATCCGGGGATCGACATACCCGGAGCCCGCGATGATGATGACGCCGACGCGCTGGGCGATCAGATGGCGGATCTGACGCAGTTCGTTCTGCGGATTGCGGCCGGAGTGGCAGATCTGGACGATCAGATCCCGTTCGTCCGCCACCTGTACGACCCCGCCCGCGATCTCCGAGAAGTACGGGTCGTCGATCTGATGGACGATCAGCCCCACCGTCGACGCGGTACCGCCCGCCAGGGTGCGCGCATGGGGATTGGCGACATATCCGAGCTCCCGCGAGATGCGGCGGACCCGCTCGGCCACCTCCTCGCGCACCCCGTCCCGTCCGGCGAGCGCCCGGGACGCCGTGGTCAGTGAAACTCCCGCGCGCTCGGCCACATCGGCGAGCCGCAGTCGTGAACGGGGCCTTGGCATTCGTCACCGCCTCCGAACAGGGCCTTGTCAATCGGTCCGTGCACGACGCTTGTCTCAACTCATGTGACGTGGATTACATAGTACGCAAGCGCTCGCGAAAGCGCTTTCGAACGGCGAAGAGAGTGCCTGCGGACAGGGGAGTCCAGCGATGAGCACAACACAGCGCCTTTCATGGAGAGTTGCCGCCCTCGCGTCCGCCACGGCACTCACTGCCGCCGGTTGCGGCTCGGGCGGCGGCTCGGAGGATTCACCCGACGACCCCATCACCATCGGTGTCTCGCTGCCGCTCACCGGGGACTTCTCGGAGCCCGGCAAGGGTGTGGAGCGCGGCTACAAGGCATGGGCGAAGATCGTCAACGACAACGGCGGACTGCTCGGCCGCAAGGTCGAGTTGAAGATCCTCGACGACCAGTCGAACGCCGACCGGGTGGTCTCCGACTACGAGCAGCTGATCGGCAGGGACCAGGTCGACCTGGTCCTCGGCCCGTTCTCCACCCGGCTCGTGGTGCCGGCGGCCCGGGTGGCGGAGGAGTACGGTCTGCTCTTCGTCGAGCCCGCCGGCGCTGCCCCGGAGGTCTTCGACCAGGGCTTCAAGAACCTCTTCTACGCGGCCCCGGCGGTCGCCAACGACCACTACAACCACCTCGCCGACTACATCCTGGCGCTGCCCGAGGCGGAGCGTCCCAAGTCCGTGGCGTACGCCGCGATGGACGACCCCTTCGCCCAGGGAACGGCGTACGGGCTGAAGGACAAGCTGGAGAAGGGCGGTATCAAGACCGTCGTCGACGAGGTCTACCCGCCCAACACCACCGACTTCGGCTCGATCGCCGCGCAGATCGCCTCCTCCAAGGCCGACATGGTGGTGGGCGGTTCGCAGTACCAGGACGGGGTCAACCTGATCGTCGCCCTCCAACAGCTGAACTACCAGCCGAAGATGGCCGCCTTCTCCACCGCCCCCACCGAACCGGAGTTCGCCAAGGCCATCGGCGACAAGACCGAGGGCATCCTCGCGCCGACCGGCTACACCCAGCACGCGGACTACCCGAGCAACAAGGAGTTCGTCGAGAAGTACACCAAGCAGTTCGGCAAGGCCCCGGAGGAGGACGAGGCCAACGCCTACACCACGGGACAGGTCGTCGCCGCGGCCGTCGAGGCCGCCAAGTGTGCCTCGCAGGACGAGGAGTGCCAGCAGAAGCTCGTGAAGTGGCTGCGCGGCAACGAGGTGGAGACCGTCGTCGGGCCCCTCAAGTGGGACGACAAGGGGCGACCGCAGGGCGCGCACATGATCCAGCAGTGGGTGGACGGCGAGATCCAGATCGTCCTGCCCGAGGAACAGAAGGAAGCCGACCTGGTCCATCCCAAGCCGAAGTGGTGAGCCTCTGTGCCCTCCGCGAGCCTCGTCTTCCAGAGCATCGTCCTCGGCGTGCTGCTGGGAGGGCTCTACGCCCTCCTGGCGGCCGGCCTGACCCTCTACTTCGGCGTCATGCGCGTCGTGATGATCGCCCACTCCGCGTTCCTGATCCTCGCCGCCTACCTCGCCTGGTACGCGCACCGGGAGACCGGTGTCGACCCGCTGCTCACCCTGCTCGTCACCGTGCCGCTGTTCTTCGTCGCGGGCGTGTCCATGCAACGACTGCTCCTGACCCGGCTGCGCCCGGCGACGCTGACCATGATGTCGGTGCTGCTGACGTTCTCCGTCGCCCTCGTCATCGAGGGGCTCCTCGGGTACGCCTTCTCCGGCACCCAGCGCCGGATCCGGCTCGGCTACTCCTCCGCGAGCCTGGAGTTCTTCGGCGCGCGCGTCGCGGTGGTCAAGCTCATCGCGTTCGGCCTGGCCGCGGCCGCGCTGCTCGGGCTGTATCTCCTGATGAGGCACAGCAGGTTCGGCCAGGCGCTGCGGGCGACGATCCAGCACCGGGAGGCCGCCGCGCTGGTCGGCATCGACACCGACCGGATCGCCGGCTACGGCTTCGGCCTCGGTCTCGCCACGGCGGCGGTCGGCGGTACGGCACTCTCGCTCGACACGACCATCTACCCGTCGCTGCACTGGCACTGGATCGGCCCGCTGATGGCGATCATCGTCGTCGGCGGCCTCGGCAGCGTGCCGGGCGCGGCGATCGCCGCCATGACCCTCGGCATGACACAGAGCCTGCTCCAGCTGGAACTCAGCACGACCTGGGCGCAGACGGTCTTCTATGTCGCGCTCTTCGCCACCTTGGCCGTCCGGCCGCAGGGATTCTTCGGGGGTCGGCTTGCCCAGAGATTCTGAACGCCCGCGCCGCACAGCCAGGTTGCTGCGGCTGGGAGCACTGCTCGCCGGGATCGCCGTCGCGCTGTCCTTCCCGTCCATGGCCCCGAGTCCGTACGAGCTGACCGTGGGCATCGCCATCCTCAACTTCGCGGTGCTCTCCACCTCCTGGAACTTCGTCGGCGGTTTCACCGGCTACATCTCCCTGGGGCACGGCGCGTTCGCCGGCCTCGGCGCCTACGCGACCGGGCTGCTCGTCACCAAGGGCGAACTGCCGTCCTTCGTCGCGCTGTTCGTCGCGGCCGCCCTGGTCGCCGTGCTCGCGATACCCGTCGGCTACGCGGCGCTGCGGGTGCGCGGCGCGTCCTTCGTCATCGTCTCGATCGCACTCGTGCTGATCATGCTGCTGGTGTTCCAGAGCTGGGCCTCCTTCACCGGCGGCTCGCGCGGTCTGGTGGTCCCGCGGCCGTTCCCCGGCAAGCTGCGCTCCGAGCACCACGAGATCTTCTACTTCCTGTTCCTCGGGCTGCTGGCGCTGGCGCTGCTTGCCTGGTGGATCATCGACCGCTCCCGGTTCGGCATGGGCCTGAAGGCGATCCGGGAGGACGAGGACAAGGCCCAGTCGCTGGGCACCCCCACCTACACGTACAAGCTCGTCGTCTTCGTGGTCTCGGCGGCCTTCACCGCTCTGGCGGGCGGGCTCTACGGGCTGTGGTTCGGCGACCTCGACCCCGTCTTCCAGTTCTCGATCCTGAGCGGGGCCTACATGGTCCTGATGGCGCTCCTCGGGGGCGTACGCCATCTGTACGGGCCGCTGCTCGGGGCCGTGGTCGTCGGGTACGGCCTGGAGTACTCCAAGCTCGAGTACGGGGACACCCCGCTGCACCTGGTCTTCGCGGGCCTGCTGCTGGGGGTCGTCGTGATGTTCATGCCGGACGGGGTCATCCCGGCGGTCACCGGACTGGTCGCGCGTGTCCTCGGGACCGGCGAGACGTCGATCCGCGAGGTCACCGCGGCCGAACTGCGCGACGAGCGCGAGGCGGACGTCCGGCCGGACCACCGGCCGGACGGGAAAAGACCGGACGGGAAGAGAGAGGTGAGGCAGTGAGCGCGGACGAGGGTGAGCAGAGCCTGGCGGTCGTCGGACTCACCAAGACCTTCGGCGGGGTCGCCGCCCTGGACGGCGCCACCGTGTCGTTCCGGCACGGCAGGGTCAACGCCCTGATCGGACCCAACGGTTCCGGCAAGACCACGTTCTTCAACTGCGTCACCGGCATGATCCGTCCCGACGCGGGCCGCACGACGTACCGGGGCCGTGACATCACCGCCAGGCCGCCGCACCGCATCGCCCGGGCGGGGATCGGCCGATCCTTCCAGCTCTGCCGTGTCTTCCCCCGGATGACGGTCCTGGACAACCTGCTCGTCGCCGTACGCCCGCCGAACCTCCTGGCCCAACTCGCGGGTGCCCGCAAGCGGGGGGAGACGGAACGGGCCCGGTACTGGCTGACCCGTATGGGCATCGACCACCTGGAGAGGGCGGAGGCGCGGAATCTGTCCTGGGGGCAGCAGAAGCTGCTGGAGCTCGCGGGCGTCCTGATGAGCGAGCCCGAGCTGATCCTGCTCGACGAACCGGCGGGCGGGGTCAACCCGGCGCTGATCGACCGCATCTGCGACCTGGTGCGCGAACTCAACGCCGAGGGAAGGACGTTCCTGATCGTCGAGCACAACATGGACCTGGTCATGTCCCTCAGCGACCACATCGTCGTCTTCGACCGCGGGCGGCCGATCGCGGAGGGCCCGCCCTCGGTGATCCAGTCCGACGAACGAGTCCTGGAGGCCTACCTTGGCGTCTGACTCCGGCTCCTCCACCGTCTCCCCGTCCCCGTCCCCCTCCGACTCCGGTTTCCTTCTCGAACTCGACGACATCCGCGCCGGATACGGACGCGCGGCCCTGGTGCTGCGCGGTCTGACGGTCCGGGTGCCCGCCGGGGGCGTCGTGTGCCTGGTCGGCCCGAACGGCGCGGGCAAGTCCACCGTGCTGAAGGTGGCCAGCGGGCTGCTCGCGCCGCGCTCCGGACGGGTTCTGGTCGACGGCGTGGACGTCACCGGCCGCGGACCGCAGCAACTGCTCGCCGCCGGGGTCGCCCACGTCCTCCAAGGGCACAGCGTCTTCCGGGAGATGACGGTCGCCGAGAACGTCCTCCTCGGCGGCTACACCATCAAGGACAAGGCGGTCGTCGCCGAGCGCGCCGACTTCGTACGCGACCTCTTCCCGCTCGTCGCCGAACGCTGGACGAGCCTGGCCGGACTGCTCTCCGGCGGCCAGCAGAAGCAGGTGGAGTTCGCCCGCTCGCTGATGGTCAGGCCCCGGGTGGTGCTGCTCGACGAGCCGTCCATGGGGCTCGACCCGAAGACGACGGGCGTGGTCTTCGAGCAGATCGTGCGGATGCGGGAGGCGGGCACGGCCGTACTGCTGGTCGAGCAGAACGCCCGCCGCGCGCTGGAGACCGCCGACATCGGCTGCGTACTCGACCTCGGGCGGGTCCATATCTCGGGTCCGGCAAGGGAGTTGCTGGCCGATCCACAGCTGGGCGAGCTGTATCTCGGGGGCAGGCCGGCGCAGCCACCGGCCGCACCCAAGCGGTGACCCGGCGGGGACCCGCGATGCCAGGCAAGGACATCGATGTCATGACACGCCTCGCAAAGGAGCGAGCGACATGGTCAAACGCAGACGGTACGCGGGAGCGGCCCTCGCCGTTCTCCTGACAGTTCTCACGGCTCTCGCCGCGGCCCCGGCCGGGGCGAGCGGCCACCACCGGCCACCACCCACCGTGCATCCCGGGCTCCGACCCCACCTCGCCGCCCACTACGACTTCGAGCATCCGGTGCGCGGCAATCCGGCCCGGGAACGCGGCCAAGGCTTCTCCGGCACCGACATCGACCTCGTCGGTGGCGGCGCCCGGATGCGGGCCCCGGACGGCGCGCACCGCGGCAGCCGGGCCTCGCTCCAGGTGCGGCAGGTCGATCCGGACGCGGCGGGCAACGACGACTGGAAGGCGGGCGTGTACTCCGCGTCCGGCGTACCGACGCTGAACGCCTTCAACGCGGTCGAGGGAACCACCGTCATGGGGTGGTTCAAGATGACCGGGCAGAACCCGAGCCCCAACACCAACACGGCCGCCCCCGACGACCTTTACGGCGCGATCGGTCTCGCCGGGGTGCTCTCCGGCGACTCCGACGGACATGGTGTGCGCGCCCTGCTGGAACTGATCAACGTGAACGGCGAACTCCGGCTGGTCGCCCTCGGCCGGCGGATCGACGGGGCCGCCTCCCAGACCTTCGCGGCCTCCCAGGACTGGCGGACCCTGCTGCCGCCCGGCAAGTGGGTGTTCCTCGCCGCGACCTTCGACTTCGACAGCGGTGAGATGGCGCTCTACCGCAACGGCAGGCCGCTGGACGGCTTCTACACGGTGCCCGGCGACCCCTGGGACCTCTCGGGCCCCGGCCCGCACCGCGCCTCGGCCACCGACCCGCGAGGCATCAAGATCGGCGGCAGTTTCCCGCAGAACACCCGGGAGGGCAATCCCTGCAACTGCCGTATGGACAGCCTGATGTTCCTCGACCGCGCGGTGGACGCCGCGCTGGTCCGAGCGCAGTACCGACTGGTCACGCACAAGGCCGCAGAGGAGTGACAGCCATGACCGGATCCCCCGGCACCAGACCCAGACTCGGGCCCAGCCCGATGCCAGGCCCCAGGCCCATTCTCCTGACACCGTTACTCGTTCTCGCCCTGCTGCTGTCCGTCCTCGTCGCCCTGCCCGGCGCCACGGCCCACGCGGCCGAACCGATCACCGACCCGATCCCCGAGCGGCCCACCACCTCCGGCATCGGGCTCACCGTCGAGCAGTTCGCCGCCTTCCCGAAGAGCGTGCCGCCGGACGGTCCCGTCACCGATCCACGGCTGATGCGGTACGCCCGTATCAACTATCTGAGCGAACTGCCCGACGACTCGGGCCGGATGGCCGTGCCGGACCTCAACGGCAAGCTGTATCTCGTCGAGAACGGCACCCCGCGCGTCTACCTCGACGTCGCCGGCACCTTCTCCCCCGCGTTCTTCGGCAGCCAGGGTCTCGGCATGGGCTTCGGGTTCGTCACCTTCGACCCGCGCTTCAAGAAGAACGGCCGTTTCTACACCGTCCACACCGAACTGGCCTCCGCCACCACCGCCGTGCCCGACATGCGGCAGGCGTCGAACACGGTGTACCACGGCGTCGTCACCGAGTGGACGGCCGACGACCCCTCGGCCGACACCTTCAAGGGCACGCGTCGCGAGGTCCTCCGGATCGGCTTCACGGGCCGCGTCCACGGCATCCAGCAGATCGACTTCAACCCCACCGCCCGGCCCCACGACAAGGACTACGGGCTGCTCTACCTCGCCGTCGGCGACGGCGGCCAGGGCGCCAGGAACAGCGAGCCGCAGAGCCTGACCGTGCCGCACGGCAAGATCCTGCGCATCGACCCGCGGGGCAGCGACAGCGCCAACGGCAAGTACGGCATCCCGTCCCGCAACCCCTTCGTCGGCACCCCCGGCGCGCTCGGCGAGATCTACGCGTACGGCATGCGCGACCCGCACCGGTTCAGCTGGGACTCCGGCGGCCGCAACCGTATGTACCTCGGCCACATCGGTGAACACGCCATAGAGGCCGTCTACGAGGTGAGGGCGGGCGACAACCTCGGCTGGAGCGAACGCGAGGGCGCCTTCGTCTTCGACAAGGCCGCCACCGATCCCTGCGCCAAGATCCAGCCGCTGCCCGCCGACGACGAGAAGTACGGCTACACGTATCCCGTCGCCGCCTACGACCACGACCCGCCCGCGAACTGGAACTGCACCTCCGACGTCGGACGGGCCATCGTCGGCGGCTTCGTCCTGCGCGACCGCGACCTGCCCGAGCTGTACGGCAAGTACGTCTTCGGCGACCTCGTCGACGGCCGGCTCCTCTACGCCGACACCAAGGACATGCGCCGGGGCGGCACCGAACTGGCCAAGCTGTACGACCTGATGCTGTACGACGAGAGCGGCACCCGGGTGACCCTGCAGGACCTCGCCGGGGACAGCCGGGTCGACCTCCGCTTCGGGCAGGACGCCGACGGCGGGCTCTATCTCCTCTCCAAGGCCAACGGCAGGATCTGGAAGGTGACCGGCACCCGGAAGTTCGCCTCCTGCGACACCGACGGCACGAAGGTCACCAACGTCATGGCCGGACGGAACTGGGCCCCGGTCACCCCGTCCAAGTGGCGGTTCCCGGGCCGCGAGGCGATCCTCGCCGAGGCCGGGGCCGCCCGTCCCGGCCCGCGCCGCCCCTTCGAGTACGCCGTGCTCACCGCGGGCCCCCAGGCCTTCGGCTCCGTACGGATCGACGCGCAGGTCCGCCTCGACACACCCGTCGAGATCACCAACCGGGACGTGATCATCGTGTTCGGCCACCAGTCCGACACGAAGTTCTATTACGCGCACCTGTCGACCGACAACACCATCTATCCGCACAACGGGATCTTCGTCGTGAACGACGCCGACCGGCTGCGCCTGGAGGACCAGTGGAACGGAACCACCGGTGCGCCACCGGCCGTCACCGACTCGGCCTGGCACAAGGTGCGGGTGGTGCACTGCCCCGGCACCGGTGAGATCGCGGTCTACCTCGACGGCTCGAAACAGCCCCTGATGACGGCCGTCGACACCACGCTCTCCTCCGGCCGGGTGGGCTTCGGCTCGTTCGACAACATCGGACGGATGCGCGACCTGAAGGTCACCGGCGCGGGCGGGGCCGCCCTCACACGGTGACACCGTCGATCTCGAAGGTCTGCACCGAGGCGGCGGCGAACGGCACGCTCAGGCTCTTGCCGTTGAGGTAGGTGTCCGAGCGTGCCGTGTAGAGGTCGCCGCTGCCCGAGGTGAGCGTGTTCCAGCGCCGTACGAGCCCGCCGCTGCCGCCCGTGACCGTGGTGAAGCGGGACAGGTCGAAGGTGAGCGTCTGTGCGGCACCGGAGTTGACGGCCACGACGACGAGGCGCTTCTGCGTCGCGTCGTGGGCGGCGACCGCGTACCCGACGCCGGTGTCGAGGATGGTCATCCCAGGCCTGATATGGCGGCTGAACTGGGCCATCACGTAGTACTTGGTCTGCACGGTGGTCGGCTGCAGGGTGCTCGCGTCGTACGCGATCATCGCCCAGCCGGTGGAGGGGTCCATCACCTGCCAGTAGACCCAGGCGGTCGGGTGCAGCCAGCGGAAGTCCAGGCACAGGTTGCTCGCCAGGGTGAGGCCGGAGCCGTCGCTGTCACCGGTCTCGGAGTTCCAGAGCTTCTTGCCGGCGGTCGTCACGACGTCCGTGTGGAGGAGGTCGCGGCGGCCGCCCGACCCCTGGTAGCCGTGCACGTTGACCTGGCTGACCAGAGCCTTCGTCGACGCCCCGAAGGAGTTCCAGGTCGTACGGGCCAGGTCGTAGCTGGTCTCGTCGGACGCGGAGATCCTGATGCCGGACAGGCCCCGTGTGTCGAGTTCGCTGCGCATGTACGGGAGGACGGCGGCCTGGACGGCGGCGTCCATGTGGCAGCCCTCCTGGGTGCCGGTGGCCGTCCACCAGGAGGACGAGGGTTCGTTGAAGGGGTCGACGGTCGCGAAGTTCACACCCCAGTTGTTCTTGGCGCGCAGGGCGACGGCCGCCAGGTGGGAGGCGTGCTGCCGGTAGTTCCAGGACTGGAGGTTGTTGCCGCCTCCCGAGGCGCCCGACGGGTTGTGGTTGAGGCACATCCACCACATGGGCGAGTTGGCGAACAGCTCGGTGACCGCGCCGCGTTGGGTGGCCTTCACCAGGGCGGCGCGCTGGTTGGCGTCCGCCGTCCAGTCCCAGGCCGAGGACGTGGGGTCCTCGTTGTTCCAGTCCTGCCAGTAGCCCTCGATCTGCTTGAAGGCCGGGATGTTGGGCGAGGGGACCATGGACTGGCCGCCCACGCTGTTCGGGCTGCACGCGCCCAGGTTGTAGCGGGCGATGTTCATGCCGAGGCCCGGCAGCGTCCTGCCGCCGTACGCCACGGACTTGGTGGTGAAGAAGATGTCGGCGAAGTCGTCCCGCGCGCCGAACACGTTGGCCCACCATGCGAGCGAGGTGCCCCAGCCCTCCCAACGCCCGTAGCTGGTACCGGGGTTGACGCCGATGGTCGCGTCGGCGCGGGCGGTGCCCGTCGCCAGCGCACTGCCCAGCAGCGTGCCGCCCGCCGCCGCCAGCAGCGATCTGCGCTTCATCATGGAGGTCTCCTGTCGCGCTCATGCCACAACCTGGTTGAAGAATGGGGCGGGGGCAAACGGTTGTCGAGACGCGTGACAGCGCTTTCTGTTTCGATAGTTTTACGGACGCCCGTGTCACGGCAGTGCCATACGGGCGCCCGTGTCCCCACGGCCTCATGGGACCGCCGGCGTCACCACCGAGGGAGCTTGAGCTCGTACTCCGGGTGGACGCGCCGCATGTAACCGGTGTCGTCGCGGCCCTTCATGCCCGAGTCGAGATAGACCCGGTGGAGCCGTTCCAGCGCGTCATGGTCGAGTTCGACGCCGAGCCCGGGACCCGTGGGGACCTTGACCGCGCCGTCCCGCAGTTCCAGGGCGCCGGGGACGACGACGTCGTCCGCGGAGTTCCACGGGTAGTGGGTGTCGCAGGAGGTGTCGAGGTTCGGGATCGCGGCGGCCACATGCGTCATGGCGGCGAGGCTGATGCCGAGGTGCGAGTTGGAGTGCATGGACAGACCGATGCCGAACGCCTCGCAGACGGCGGCGAGTTCACGAGTGCGGCGCAGCCCGCCCCAGTAGTGGTGGTCGGTGAGCAGGACCTGGATGGCGTCCTGCTCGACAGCCGGTTTCAGGTGCTCCCAGGCGACCACGCACATGTTGGTGGCCAGCGGCATGGGCGAGGTCTTCGCGACTTCCGCCATGCCGGGAATCGTGGGGGTGGGGTCCTCCAGGTACTCCAGGCAGCCGTCCAGCTCCCGCGCCACGTACTGCGAAGTCTCCACCGTCCAGGCCGTGTTGGGATCGAGCCGCAGCGGCTGCCCCGGGAAGGCCTCGGCGAGCGCCTTCATCGCGGCGATCTCCTCGTCGGGCGGGAAGACACCGCCCTTGAGCTTGAACGAGCTGAATCCGTACCGCTGTTGCATCAGCCGGGCCTGCTCGACGATGCCCGCCGGGTCGAGGGCCTCGCCCCACTCGTCACCGACGGCCGGATTGCCGTCGAGCGCCGGGTGTTCGGCCCACTTGTAGAAGAGGTACGCGGCGAAGGGCACGGCGTCGCGGACCGCGCCGCCCAGCAGGTCGCTGACCGAGCGCCCGAGCAGCTTGCCCTGGGCGTCCAGACAGGCGACCTCCACGGCGGAGGTGGTCCAGCCGCGCTCGTGGGAACTGGGCACGGTGGGCAGCAGGACGGTGTCGATCGCGGCGGCGACGGCGGTCGTGTCGAAGACGTCCATGCCGACGACCGCCTGTGCCGCGGCCCGCAGCCGTTCGATACGGATGTCGCCGCCGGTCGACTCGCCGAGACCCACCGTGCCGTCCTCCAGGACCAGCTGGAGGATCAGCCGCAGGGCGAGGGGCTCGTGCACACCGCTGGAGTTGAGGAGCGGCGGGTCACGGAACGCGATCGGCGTGACGATCAGTTCACGGATCCGACTGTCGGGGGTGGTCATGCGCGGACTGCCTCCAGGCCGTGGGCGATGATTTTCGTCAGCCGGGCGAGGTGCTCCGGCGTGGGGTCGAGCAGGGGTGCCCGGACGCCGCCGACGTCCAGGCCCCGGATCGTGACGCCGGCCTTGACCAGCGACACCGCGTATCCGGGTACCTCGTCGCGGAGTTGGACGAGGGGTCCGTAGAACTCGTCGAGGAGCGTGCCGACCAGTGTCTCGTCTCCCTCATCGAGGGCCCGGTGGAAGGCGAGGGCGATCTCCGGGGCGAAGGCGAACACCGCCGACGAGTAGAGCTCGACACCGATGCCGCGGTAGGCGGGCGCGGTCATCTCTGCAGTGGGCAGGCCGTTGAAGAACTGGAAGTCCTCGGTGCCCGGCACGGCCCGTACGGCCCGCACGATGCGGTGCATCCGCTCGATGTCGCCGATGCCGTCCTTGAGTCCGACGACACCGGGCAGTCCCGCGATCTCTGCGGCTGTTTCACCGGTGAGGCGGGCGGAGCCGCGCTGGTAGAAGACGACGGGCAGTTCGGTGGCGGCGGTGACCTCCCGTACGTATCTCACGAGGCCCTGTTGGGGTGCGCTGACCAGGTAGGGCGGCAGGAGCAGGATGCCGTCGGCTCCGGCCCGTTCGATGCGGGCGGCCTGGTCGGCGGCGACGGGCACCGGGCCGCCCGCGGCCGCGAGGACGGGTACGCGGCCCGCGGTCGTGGTCACCGCGATCCGGGTCGCGCGCTCGATCTCGTCCGGGGACAGTGCGTGGAACTCGCCGGTGCCGCAGGCGACGAAGACCCCGCCCGCTCCGGCGGCGACGCCCGCCTCGATGTGCTGGGCGAGCCGGTCCTCGTCGAGATCTCCGTTCGCGTCGAACGGGGTGACCGGGAAGAACAGCACTCCTTGGAACTTCATGTCTCCCTCGTAACTGCGGGGTGGGGGTCAGCCCTTGGTGGCGCCGGCGGCGATGCCGGTGACCAGCGAGCGCTGGAGGAGCAGATAGACGACCAGGCTGGGGACGAGGGCGATGACGGCACCGGCGAGGACCACACCCGAGCCGACCTCGGGGTCGGTGCGCAGGATCGACAGGGCGACGGTGACCGTGTAGTCGGTGGGGTCCTTGGCGGCGATCAACGGCAGCAGGTACTGGTCCCAGATCATGATGAAGCCGAGGACACCGGCCACGCCGAGCGCGGGCTTGCAGAGCGGCAGGACGACCTGCCAGAGCATCCGCAGTTCGCCGACGCCGTCGAGGCGGGCGGCCTCCTCGATCTCGGTGGGGATGTCCTTCATGAACTCGGTCAGCAGCATCACCGAGAAGCCCCAGGCGCCGAGCGGCAGGATCACGCCCCAGACGGTTCCCTTCAGGTCGAGGCCGACGACCGGGACATGCCCGAGGACCAGCGACAGCGGGATCGCGATGACCTCCTCGGGGAGCATCATCGTGAGCATGAACAGGGTCAGGATCAGGGCCTGCCCGCGGAACCGGTGCCGGGCGAGCGCGTAGGCGGCGAGCACCGAGACGGCGAGTTGGAGCAGCAGTCCGCCGCCCGCGATGACGAGCGAGTTCGAGAAGTAGTCCCAGATGCCCCGCTCGCCTGCCACGCGGACGTTCAGGAGCGTGGAGTCGTGCGGGAGGAAGGACAGCGACGAACCGCTGGGGTTCGTGCTGAAGGCACCGGAGAAGATCGTCAGGAAAGGCGCCGCGAAGATCGCGAGGGCGATCGCGCAGAGCAGGATCCGCAGGGCCCAGGCGGGACCGGGCCTGTCGCTCCAGCCGAGTGCGGTGTCGAAGCGGGCGGGGGTGGTACGGGCCTGCTTGCCGCCGCGCCGGGCACGGGCGGCGGAGATCTCACCGGACGGGGCCCGGACGGGATCGAGGGCGGGGGCGCTCATCGCACGTCTCCCCTCTTTCGGAAGTAGTTGACCGTGACGGTGAGCAGCAGCGTCACGCAGAGCAGGACGACGGAGGCCGCCGAGGCGCCGCCGATGTCGTTGCGGGTGAAGCCGAGGGTGTAGGCACGGGTCATCCACACCTCGGTGGATCCGGCGGGACCGCCGCCGGTGAGGACGTACACCTCGGTGAACACCCTCAGCCCGCGGATCGCGGCGAGGGTGAGGACGATGGCGAGGGCGGGGCGGATCGCGGGCAGCGTGACGTACCGCAGGCGCTGCCAGAGCGAGACGCCGTCCATCGCGGCGGCCTCGTACAGCGTCCGGTCCACGCCGGCGAGTCCGGCGAGGAGGATCACCATGTTGTAGGGGGCCGTCATCCAGATACCCATGGCCATGGTCGCCCACAGGGCCGTGTCGGGGTTGTCGAGGAACGGCACGGGTCCGAGGCCGAGGAAGCCGAGGGCGCTGTTCATGAGGCCGTCGGAGGTCGGGTAGTACATGAGCCGCCACAGCTCACCGACCACCGCGGTCGCGGTGACGACCGGCAGGAAGACGGCGGTGCGGACGAACTTCAGCGAGCGGGCCTGGCCCTCCAGGAGCAGGGCGAGGAAGAACCCGACGACGATGGCGCCGAGGGACATGCCGATACCGAGGAGCAGGGTGTTGCCGATCGCCTCCTGGAAGCGGTGGTCGGTCAGGACCCGGGTGTAGTTGTCGAGTCCGACCCACTTGTCGCCGAGGAAGGGCCGTACCTCGAAGAAGCTGAGCCAGATGCCCTTGCCCATCGGGACGAACTTGAAGATGAGGGCGAGCAGCAGGCCCGGGGCGAGGAACACCCAGGGAAGCACGGCTTTTCTGGTGAGGCCTCCACGCCGCCGGGGCGCTGGGGTCACGGTCGCGGTCATGGCATCAGGTCCTGGTCCTTGAGGTCACCGGCGAGGGTGTCGTCGAGCTCCTTGAGGCCTGCGCCGACATCACTGCCGCAGTACGTGAACAGCGCGTTGAGGCTGTCGGCGGTGTCCTGCTTGATCGGGGCGAAGTCCGGGGCGTTCGGGAACTGTTCGGAGGCCCCGCGGTACGCCTTCTGCACCACGCTCCAGCGCGGGTCGTCGTGCACCTTCGCAGCGTCCAGCGTGGTGTTGACGGGGATACGGACGACGGGCTGGTTCTTGCCGGTCATGGCGAGCTTCTGGCCCTCGGGCGAGACGAGGAACGCGGCGAGTGCCTTCTCCTGCTTGTCCTTGCCGGTCTTGGCGCCGAAGTAGACGTTCTCACCCTCGGCCAGCGCGTCGGAGCCGGCCGGTCCCGCGGGGGCGGGCAGTACCTCGAACTTGTCCTTGCCGAGCGTCCCGTCGAAGGTGACGATGTTGTAGGGGCCGGTGAGGTACATACCGGCGTTGCCGTCCTGGAAGTTCGTGGCGGTCGAGGTGACGGCCGTCAGCGCGCCGGGCTGGACGACGTTCTTGTCACCGCAGAAGAGGTTGTCCTTCATCCAGCTGACGGTGCGTACGGCGGCCGCCGAGTCCATGACGGGCCGGTAGCCGCCCTTGCCGTCCGGCTCGATGATCTTCGCGCCGCCCTGCCAGAGATAACTCGCGCCCCACCAGGCGACGTAACCGTTCTGGGCGCTGCCGGGGACGACCATTCCGTACGTGTTCTTCTTGCCGTCACCGTCCGGGTCGCGGGTGGCGAAGGCCTTGGCGAGCGTGAGCATGTCCTGCCAGGTCTTCGGCTGCGGCAGTCCGAGCTTCTCGCGCCAGTCCTTGCGGACCATCAGGGTCATGGCCTGGCGGGAGTACGGGATGCCGTAGTGCCTGCCGTCGAGTCCCACGGTGGAGGCCCAGGTCTTGCCGTCGATCTGGCCGTGCCCGGCGATCGACGCGGGGTCGACGGGCTTCAGCAGGCCCTGGTGCTGGTAGCTGCCCATCAGCGCGGTGTCGTTGATCATGACGTCGGGCAGGTCCTTGGTGGACGCCCGGCTCTGCAGCTGCTGGTCGAAGTTGACGACCGGCTGATAGTCGATCTTTATGCCGGTCTTCTTGGTGAAGGCGGCGAACACGCGGTCGTAGGTGGCCGCGGAGTCCGGATTGCTCCGGGTCCACACCTCCAGCATGTTCGGGTCGCCGCTGCCGGCGGCGTCGGAGTCGGCACCGCAGGCTGCCGTTCCGAACAGGAGCGCCGCCGCGGCGAGCGTGGCGGCCAGGCGGCGGCCTCGTCGTACGTCACCCATGGGCACGCACACTCCGTTCACATCCATGAATCGACTTCACGAATCTAGATAGCGCGCAGCCAGCTAAGAATCGTTTCAGGCGTATGTCAAGACATGGATCGGAGTTTTCACAGTCGTCACACCTGGCCCGGAGGCGACGGCTCCGGCACTCCGAAAGCCGCAGCTCGGTGCGGTGGAAGCGGCTATTCCGGGAGCTCGGCGCGAGGGGCGTCCCCCGCGAACGCCGCCCGCAGCACGGCGAGCGCACCCTCGTGCGTGACCTCGCGCGGATTGGCGTACGCCTGGCCCGCGACCTGCTCGGCCGCCACCGCCAAGTCGCCCTCGGCGAGACCCAGTTGAGCGAGGGACCGAGGTGCGCCGAGCTGTCCGGACAGGGTCCACAGAGCGAGCGGGGCGTTGTCGGTGTCCAAGGCGCGATCGAGGGCGCCGATCGCCTCGGGAGCGGCGGGCGCGTTGTACGCGAGGGCGTACGGCAGGACGACCGTGTGCGTCTCGGCGTGCGGCAGGCCGAACGTGCCGCCCAGCACATGGCAGAGCTTGTGATGCAGGCCCATGGTGGTCGCGCCCAGGCAGGAACCGCAGAGCCAGGCGCCGTAGAGGGCGCGCCCGCGGGCCTCCAGGGACGAAGGCTCGGCCGCGATCTCCGGAAGGGCCGAGGTCATCGCCCGTACGCCCTCCTCGGCCATCAGGGAGACGAGGGGCGAGGTGTCGGGGGCGTACAGCGCCTCGACCGCGTGCGCGACGGCGTTGACACCGCTCGTGACGGACAGGGGCACGGGCATGGAGAGGGTGAGCTCGGGGTCGTACACCACGCTGCGCGGGAGGACCGACGGGTCGCGCCCCGTGCGCTTCGCGCCGTGCTCGGTGAGGCCCCACACGGAGGTCATCTCGGAACCCGAGTACGTGGAGGGCACGGCGATCAGGGGCAGTCCCGTGCGCAGCGCGATCGCCTTGCCGAGGCCGACCGACGAACCGCCGCCCACCGCGACGCAGCCGTCGGCTCCGGCCTCGCGAGCCGCCTCGACGGCCCGGTCGGCGACCTCCACC
>NZ_JAPWHT010000126.1:0-23738 GCF_027270795.1 Streptomyces sp. ActVer | reverse complement strand
GGACGTCGGCCGTACGCCGACGGGCACCGCCGCCTCAGCAGTCCTCGCTCTCGACCCGGGGGATCCATGGACCCGCACGGACCCGTAGCCCAGCGCTTTCCGCTCGTCGCCCGATTCCGGCCCGCCTGTCTGCCCCTGCCCAAGCGCGTGCGCGCGCTCGCCGACCTGGCCGACACCGCGCTGAAGACGACCGACCAGGGGCGCGCATCAGCCGTCTACAACCAGGCCGCGCTCATCGCCTCCGATCTCGAACTTCCTAACCTCGCCCGCGAGATGTGCCACCAGCACGCCGCCGCCTACCTCCACGCCTGCCCCCTGCCCGGCATGAGCGCGATCCGAGGACTGGAACCGATCGTCAACCTCGCCCGCCTCCGGATCCGCGCCGGCCGCGCCGATGAAGGCCGCCAGCGACTGCTCGACCTGTATGAGGCCGTCGAGGCGGGCGCGGCTGCTCGGTTCGACGGTGTCGCGGTACCGGCGGACCTCACCGCGACCGACGAAGACCGCCACGAGGTCCGCGCGTGGCTGTGGCGCGTGCTCCTCGCCGACGGCACGCGCACTCTCACCACCAGGGGACGTTGGGCCGAGGCCAAAACACACATCGAAGCTCACCGCGGCGTAGGCAAACGGATGCTCGACGGGCGCCAAGTCGCCGTACTCGCCGCCCTCGTTGTGGGTGACACGACATCGGCCGCTGCGCTCCTCGCCGACACAACGCCTGGCGATCCATGGGAGCAAGCCGTCACCGCCTGCCTGACCGTCCTGTGCCGCCGCGCCGCCGGGCAGCCGATCGACGGCCACCTGGTGGACCTGGTGACGACCTACTCCGAGAGGAAGGCCGAACCTGGGATGACCGTCTTCGACATCCGGCTCGGACTTACGGTCCTTGACGCGATCGGATCCGCCGAGGCGCCCGGCGCGCGCCGCATCGTCGAGGAACTGCACCTCAGGATGACGGACGCCGAAGACGGCTACGCGGCCCGCGAGAACCTGGCGCACCCACTGTTCGCCGCACTCGCCACGGACCGGCAAGCACAGGAGTGCCGCGCTCTGGTGCGTGCCTGTGCCCTCGGGGCAAGGACCGTCCCTGAAGAGCTGCGAGGACAACTGGCGGCTGCGCTACGCGCCGGCGACACCGTGATCCGGGAGAGCCTCGCGCGCCCCTTCGATCCCGAACGTACAACCCCTATGGCGAGAGCCTGATGGACGCACGAACCTGGGAGCTCGTCGAGCGGCTGCGGGACTGGCTGGATGCCGAGCGCCCGGTGGCCGATGACACCGCGAAGGCGCGCTCCCAGGTTGTCCGCGCGGTTGTGATCAGCGCCGCCTTGCTTGCGGCGGTTGCGGAGCCGGGACGGAGGCTGCCGCGTGGACCGGAGCGTTGGGGCGCTTCGCTGTGCTGCGGGCCTGTGCTGCGCGGGCTCGTGCGCTGGGTGCCGGCCGTGCGCTGAGGCGTTGGATGCGCCAGGTCAGGACTCGTGCGGGGGAGTCGGCGTCGTCCAGGACGCGCTGGTCGGCGGCCTGCTGGAGGAGCCTCTCGGGGTCGTGGCCTGCGGCTTCGGCCTCGGTGAGGGCGGCGGTCAGCATGCCGAAGGCAGGGTCTTCGATGACCTGCTCCGCGTGCCCGGGGACGGCCTGGCGTAGGTGGCGGATGTTCCGGTCCACGGCCTGCTGGGGCGGTTGGCTCTGGGCGAGGGCGGCCAGCGGTGGGGCGGCGGCGTGGTCATAGGCGGCCTGGAGGTGGAGCAGGGTCTGGTGGGCGGCAGCGACTTGCTGGTCGTGCCGGTGGAGCTGGTGCCAGCGGGCGGCGGAGATGACGACGAGGATCGCGGCGTCGAGGAACATCGCCACGACCGCTCCGTCCCTGAGGGCGGGCTCGCGGACCATGGCTCGCACGGCGCCGCGCAGGGCACGGGCGTGGTGGTGCTCGGCCCGGATGCGGGAGCGGGCGGCACGCTCGAACGCGCTGGCTGCCTCTCGGAGTTGAGGCCGAAGGGTCTGGGGTGCGAGGAGGGGGAGGGCGTCGAGGGCTTCACCGAAGGCGGCGAGGTGGGCCTGGGAGGCTTCGTCGTCAGCCTGGTCGAGGTGGTGGGGGATGCGTTCAGCGGCGGCTATGGCCTGGTGCCAGGGGTTGGGCCTGCGTCGGCCGGGCTGATTGGTCGGCTGCGGCTCGATGTTCTCCAGGCGTTCCTGGATCCTGGGGAAGGACAGGTCCGGGGCGAGTTCGGAGCCGGAGAACCAGACGGGCTCGCGGGCGGCGGTAGTGGTGTCTTCGCTCGCGAACTTGTAGCCGCGTACGTCTCCGGAGGGGAAGTAGACGACCTCGACGAGCACGCCGTCGGTGTGGTTGAGCAGGTGGATGAACTCCGCGGTGCTGGTGGCGGCGGCCACGGCGGTGCGGATGGTGGCGCGCAGGCGTTCGCGGGCGGGCTTGTCGTGGCCGGCGCGACGCGCCTTCTCCTGTTCGGCGCGGGTGGGGCGCTTGGCAGCGGTGCGGTCACCGCGGACGACTTGGAAGAGACCATATTCCTTCTCGGCGGCGGCGAGTTCGCGGTCGGCAGTGAGGTAGTCGTTCCAGTGCCGTGCGGTGCTCAGGTCGGCGCGGACCTTGGTGGCGGCGATGTGGATGTGGTCGGGGGCGTGGCGGACGGCCACCCAGCGGCAGCCGTCCGGGTCGCCGTCTGGCGCGATGCCGGTGGCGGCCACGACGCGGCGGGCGATGTCGGCCCACTCCTCGTCGCTGAGGTGGCGGTCGGTTGTGGCGGCGCGGATGGAGCAGTGCCACGTGTGCTTCTCGGGGGCACGGCCGAGCCGCCGGGCTTGCTGGACGTGCAGGTTGAGGTCGGCCACCAGGAGCTTCTTGGCGGCGTCGAAGTCGTCGGTGCGGCCGGGGTCTGGGGCGAAGCCGTCCCAGGAGGCGACCAGGTGGGGATCGGTGTGGTCCTTGGCCTTCTTCGTGTCGAACAGGTACCGGATCAATCCGGCGGTGTCTTTTCCGCTGCTGATCTTCGCGATCATCAGGCCGCCTTCTTGCTGACGGCCTGATTCGCGGCTGCCGCGATGTCCCTGACAGTCGTACCGACCGCGCCCAGGGTGCGCTCGGCCTGGCTCAGGACGGCGGTGTCCCCAGGGTGTGGATGGCCGCCGAAGTTGAGCTTCTTGGCGATCTGGTTGATGTTGTGGCCGATCTTGGCGACCTCCCTGCGCAGGGCTGTGAGTTCGTCGATGTAATCGTCGAGCGGCGTGCGCTGGCCGGGCAAGGCGAGGTCGCCGTGTATGTGGGCCATGACGACGGCGCCGACGTAGTGGGCGCCAGCGATGTTCAGCGACCGTGCCTTCCGCAGGATCGCGGTCTTCTCGTCGACGCTGTAGCGCACGTCGACGCGCTCTTTGCGCTGCACGGCTTCGCGCGTACGGCGGCGGGCGGCACGGTGCAGCGCGGCGGCGTCGGCGGCTCGCGACAGCGGAACGGCGGTGAGGTCGACGGGCTGTTCCCCCTCGGGCACCCCCTGGCGCCCAAGCGCCTCCGCCACCCCCGGGGCGGAGGCTTCCCCGTTGGGCCGGCCCTTGGACGGTCCAGCGGGATACCTTGCTGGCTGGGTGGCGGTGGTGGTCATCTCCTCTGGGATGGAGGGGAGTTCGTAGTGCGGATCGTGCATGAGGACGTTCTCCATGGGGTGTTCGTGGTGCGGGGCGATGTCGGGTGGACTCGTTACGGGCCGGGCCGCTCGTCCCGCAGGGACAGCGGTACGAGTGCGATGGGAAGCGGACATTGGGGCTCAGGGGGCGCCAGCGGGAGCCTTGTCACGTGCGGCCCTGCCGCCGAGAGGTGGCTTCGTCGAGTTCGGCCTGCACGACGTCCTTGACCTTTTCCGCGTCGGCCCTGCCGATGGACAAGCCCTCGCCCCGGATCGCCGCTTCGATGTGACGGCGCGAGGCACGGTCTCTCCGTCCCAGCGGCGCGGTGCGGGCGATGGCGAGGAACTCGTCGGAAACCGTGCCGGGCTTCTGATCCTTCGGCTCGGCCGAAGGATGCACGGGCTCCAGCACATTGGTGGCGTCCTGCGCGACCTCGGCAGAACCCCGCGCCACGTCGGTCTGCCCGTCCGCCACGTCGGGACCCGCTGCCCCCGGATGACCGGAGCCGTCTTCGGTAACGGCAGCGAGCCGGGCTCCGTTGTGGCTGCGGTTGGCAGGGTTGTGGCGTTCGGTGGCGTCGGTGGACTCCGCGACGAGCTGGTGGATCTGCCGCATCAGGACACCGAAGGCCAGCAGCGCGGCGGTCGGGGGAACTGCGGCGACCACGTAGTCGAGCAGGGGCACGGCGCCGGTGCCACCCGTGCCGCTGACACCGGCCACATTGAGCGCGATGGAGCCGACCGATCCGGCGGCCGTGAGAGCAATCGCCCCCTTGTCGGTCACCCGGCGCAGGCCCGCGCGGAGCATGAGCAGTTCGCCCGCGACGATGAACGCGTCCAGGGTCGCCGGCCAAGCCCACTGGCGGGCCGGGGAGTTCTTGAGGCCGTGTTGTCCGGCGACCTCGGCGAGATGCGCGTACGAGAGCCAGAACCCGCCGGCCGTGAGGGCCACGATGACCACGCCCGCTGCGATGAGCGTGAATTGCTCGGCAGTCTGCTTGGTCAGCATCGGCCGTCCCACGTCGAGGCGGTTGTCCTGGCGGCTGGAGGTGGAGAGCTTGGTCAAGCGGGGTGCTCCTGGGCGTTGGTGGTGTGGTCCGTCTTTGCCGTCTTGGCCGTTGCAAGCGCAGGTCAGGGCAGGTACGGCATGGGGTTCGGTCTGCCGTCCCGGCCGATGCCGGAGGCGTTCTCCGACCTGTTCGGCCGGGACGGCGTAGTGGTGTAGTGCCGTCCCGGCGGCTGACGCCCTGACCTGCGGCGATACGGTGGGGACGCGCGGGACGGCACAAGACGGATCGGGACGTGGTCCCGGCCAGGCAGCGCGCTCATCATGATCGCGTTGCCGTCTTGGCCCCGGTTGCCGTCTTGTCTGCGCGCCGTTTGACCTGCGAGATCACTGCAGGGACGGCAGGGACGGTCACCCGGGGGTGCGGGGCTCAGCCCGAGGCGCGGGCGACAGGCTCGGCGTCCACCGGGTGGACGGCGGGGCAGTAGCGCCGCCACGCGTCGAGGAACTTGTTGCGCATGTAGCCCTTGCGCTGGGTCCCGTCGACGAGACGGACGTTGCCGGGCTTGATGACGTACGGGCTCAGCATCCTCGCCAGTTCGCGGGCATCCAGCCCGTTGCGCCCCCACTCCGCCCACGGCGCCTCGACATCCTGGCGCAGGTGGTACAGCAGCTCGTCCGTGGAGAGGCTGTCCACCTCGCGCTGGGCGGCGAAGACCCTACGGATGTCGGCGAGAATCCGGGCTCCGCCGGGCCGCTCTTCCTCTGCCTCGACCTCCGCGGCCACCATCCGCGCACACGCCGTACGGGCCCGACGGGGCCAGGATCCGGCAGCGAGGTCGGCGATGATGACCAGGGGTTCCCAGGTGTCGGCGGCCCGGTCCTCCACCGGCAGGACCGGTTCCACCTCCGCCGCCTCGTCCAGCAACGGCCGGGCCCATGCGGCGATGCGGTCCCGCAGTTCATGGAGCCCAGGGATGTCGCGGCGGGAGCGGAAGGGCTTGACGTGCTCCCCCTGGGCGCGACGGCGCATGCGAACCACGACCGACCGGTCCATGATCGTGTCAGGCAGGTCACCGATGCCCGCGAGGGCGGCCATGGCGAAGGTGGCGAACCGGTGCGGGGTGTGGTCATTGCCGACGACCCGGGTGACGTACCGGTTGCGCTGGTGGCCGGCGTTGAGCAGGCCGCGCATCTCCTCGTTCTTCTCCGCCTGCTTCGGCGTGCCGAAGATGGTGTCCGCCTCGTCCACCAGAAGCGTGGGCGGCTCCTCGGTGATCGACCGGAAGACCGCAGCCGGGGTGGTGTTGATAGTGAGCATCGGCTCGTGGACCGTCTCGGTCAGCACGTCCAGCAGCCGTGACTTGCCGCACCGTTTCGCCGGCCCCACCACCGCCAGACGGGGCGCGTGCTGCCATGCGGGCTGCAGATGTGTCGCCGCCGCCCACAGCGTGACCGCGTCCAGCGCCTCCGGCGAGGGCAGGATCACGAACTTGGCTATCTGCGCACGCAGTTCGTCCAGCAACGCCGAGCCATGGGTCGGCTCCGGATCCGGCGCCGCCTCCTCGGCGGGCTGATCCGCCGAAGTGGCTTCAGGCGCAACGTCGTTGGCGGGCATCGGGGCTTCACTGGCGTGGTGGCCGAGTTGGCCAGGGACGGTGACGGGCGGCCACGAGGGCTTGTCGGAGTCGGAATAGGGCTCGGCTCCCGCATGTTCCACGGGGCAGCTCCTCGTCTGGCGGTGGCGGGCTTGTGCGCCCTTGCCGCCGGGTTGGTTCTTCCAGGGCCGTTCGGGGTTGCTTGGGCCTCCGGCGTTGCACCGCCGGGGGCCCACCCCCTTCTCGCGGGCACCAGGCCATCGCGAGGGAACACGGACGGTACGTCCACACCCGGCAACAGTCCACCGCTTCTGTGTCAGCTCAGCGCAGAATGGTTTGCTACTCTGCCGCCCCATCACGCAGCCAGGCCCAGCAGATCGAGCAGATCCGCGGTCACGACCCGGTAGGCGTTGCCGAGCCGCAGCACCTTGCACGGGTACTCGCCCCGCTTCGCCAGCTCGTACCCCTTGCTCCGCCCGAGCCCCAGAGCACGGTTGCCTGTTTCCAAGTCAACCGACACAGGGAGGGCAAGCAGCTCTTCCCGACTCATCCCCTTCGAGCCCGTCATCCGCCCGGCCGTCGCGTCTTCGCGCATACAGCGCGCCCCTTTCGGTACAGCCCTCGGCGAACGTGACCGTCACGTCCGGCTCCAGGCGTCTACCTACCAGGATGACCAAGCTAATGTGTCTCCATGACACAACATGGTGTGGATGCTGATGAGGACGATGTCCCGGAGTGGGCGGACCGGGTCAAGGCCAACGTCGCCGGCGAAGTCCGGCGGAGAAGAAAGGAGATGGGGTGGAGCGCGCAGGACCTGGCCGACGCGTGCGAGCAACTCGGGCATCCCATCCCGCGCAACGTGATCGCCAACATGGAATCCGGACGCCGGGCCAGCCTTCCCCTGGTGGACGTCATGGTCCTGGCCGCCGCCCTGGAGACGTACCCGGTCTGCCTGATCTTCCCGGTCGGCTACGTCGACCGGACCCAGGAACTCCCCTTCCAGCGCCTGGTGCCCACCTGGGACGCCCTGCGGCGCTTCACCGGCGACGAGGACATGCCCTTGTACGACGCGGGGCTGGTCCCCGACTTCGAAGCGCACGCCAGCCTCGTACGCACCGCACTGGCCGCCCTCGAAGAGGAAGAACGGGCGCGGTTCGCAGTCAAGACGGCGACCAACCGCGCCCAGCAGGAAGAAGCCGAGCGCAGGCGGACCAAGTACGCCGACGAGGCCGTCTCCGCAAAGTACAACCTCCGCTACCTCCGCCGCGACATCCGCGACGAAGGCGCCACCCCACCCCGACTACCACCCGCACTGGGCGACGTCGACCCACCCGAACCCGGCCCCAACACCACCCCGGAGGAACGCCTTTGAAGGGCTCCACCCACCGCCGCTGCTACTGCCGTGGCCCCGAGACCGGCAAGCCGCTCGGCAAGAACTGCCCCAAGCTCTCCAGCCGCAAGCACGGCTCGTACTCGATACGCCAGGAACTCCCGCCGACCGAAGACGGCGCCCGCCGCTCCTTCAGCCGCGCCGGCTACGAGTCCCTCAAGGCCGCGCAGACGGACCTCGACCACGTCCGTTCCCTGCTGGCACTGGCAGAGAAGGACGACTCCGACAGCCTCCGGCGTCTCGTCGACATGCTGGAGAAGGTCGCGGTCGAGAAGGCCCCGCTCCCAGCCATCGAGGAGACCCGACGCCGTCTGAGGGCGGGCTTGGCCCTCCGTGGCAACCTCACCGTCGGCGAGTGGCTGGACCAGTGGTTCGCCGCGAAGCAGCGCCGCAAGACCACGCTCAACGCCTACGCCTCCCATATCCGCGTCCACTTGAAGCCGCGCATCGGCCACGTGCGCCTCGACCGGCTCAACGTCGGCCACCTGGTGGAGATGTTCGACGCGATAGCCGACGACAACGAGGTGATCTCAGCCGAGAACGAGGCCCGCCGCGAGCAGATCGCCCGCTGCAAGCCGAGCAAGCCCGGTCGCCCTGTCGGGGCGGAGCGGAAACGGCTCGCCCCCGAACGAGCCAAACTGGCAGAGATGAAACCGTTCCGGAAGATCACCGGCCCGGCCACCCGTCAGGCGATCCGCCGCACCCTGCGCGCGGCCCTGAACTCCGCGATCGCCCAGCAGCTGATCACCTTCAACCCCGCCTCCCACGTGGAGTTGGAGTCCGGCAGGCGCCCGAAGCCCCTCCTGTGGACCGGTGAACGCGTCCGGCGGTGGCGCGAGACCGGTCAGATCCCCGGCCCGGTCATGGTGTGGACGCCACAGCAGTTCGGCGCCTTCCTCGACGCAGCCGAGGGCGACCGGCTTTACGCGATATTCCACCTCATGGGCACCCGTGGCCTCCGGCGCGGCGAGGCGGTCGGCCAGGACTGGCACGAGATCGACCTCGACGTCGGCCTCATCACTCCCGCCAAGGAGATCGTGGTGGACGGCTGGGACATCTACGAGTCGGAGCCGAAGACGGACGGCAGCGCGAACACGATCGCGCTCGACAGCACGACCATCTCCGAACTGCGCGACCACAAAGCCCGCCAGGAGAAGGAGCGCGCGCAGTGGGGCGATGCCTGGAAGGACACGGGCAAGGTCTTCACCAAGGAGGACGGCTCCTGGCTGCACCCGGGGACGGTCTCCGAGTCCTTCCGCCGCATCCTCGCCACGACCGACCTGCCGCCCATCACCCTGCGGGACCTACGCCACGTCACCGCGACGCTCACGCACGGAGGTGGCGGCGACATCCACACGGTGAAGGAGACGCTGCGGCACTCCACCATCACGCTGACCTCGGACACGTACACGAGCCTGCTCCCTGAGCTGGATCGTGAGATCGCGGAGAAGGCAGCGAAGCTGATCCCCCGGTCGCGTCCGGCAGCCACCGATTCGCCTGCCACAGAGTGACTCAAACCGCAGCCCTCGACCGGCTCAGCCAACTGCCGGACCCCGGCTGACCAGCACGTTCCCCGTCCCTTCGACAGCACCTCAACACCCGGAACAGTGGAATCCGGCGCCATCCCGAGGCGACACTCGGGTCTTCGGCCTCCACAGCCTCAGCCCACGGCACGAAAACGGCCCACCGACTCCGTCAGTGGACCGTCACGAAACTTCGAGGCTAACAAGAACGCTTCTTCCTTGCCCACCAACCAGCGGGACAGGGATGCCCTTCACACCGAGGGCAACGAGGAGAGGACGGGGCGGGACGGCATCGCTCGGCAGCTCAGTCACGCCAGGCATCCTGCCGACACCGCCTTGCCAAGGCGCACCTTCTTTTCGCCCAGCCCCGGCCTTCACTCAGGCCCACATGCCTCGTCTGGGTGAAGTGCAGATAAGCACCGACTGCTGGAAGGCCGCCCGCGACGAGGACAGCGCCGGCAAGGCCCGACGGACAACGGCTGGTCGGCCTCAGCGACACCGGCAGCCGGGGCCTGTGCTCGGACGTGTCCTCGGGATCCTTGTGGGACACGGCCGGCGGACATGCGGTGGTCTTCGACGAGCGGCATGTCAGGCCCGGCCATGACTGGTCGCCCGGACACACCAAACTCCAGTGCGCCGACGGCCACTTCCTGACCGGTTACAGCGTCCGCGGCTCCGCCCTCTGCGCGGCCGCTCCGGTCGGCCGCTCCGGTCGGCCGGCTCGGCACGAGTGGCCGTACCGTCTGGTTCGACCGGGGCAACAACAGAGGCTCGGCCGCCAAGGGCGGCGACTTCGCGCAGGGTCGCTACAAAGGCCAGTGCGCGGACGACGAGTACGCGGCCGGGATCGCCTGCACGGGCCGGGTGGGCTCGGCGCGGACGCCGGACGCGCTGTACTGCCGAAAACTGAGCACCTCCGGCCATTGAAGATCTCCAGCCGCTTTCCGCGACCAAAATCACGAAACCCGAAACCCTGTGCGAAACAGTTAGACAGCCAGTTTCACTTCGAGGGAATTCATCGCACGCTCTTGACAGACGAAGAGCAGCGGTCGGATCATCGTGCAATCACCGGAAGGCGAATCGGGGGATTCATTGTGGGGGACAGCATCTCCGCGGGCACTTTCGTTTCCGCGTTCGACCGGCTCGGGTGGGACACGTCGATGGCTCAGAGGGGCGTCGCCGGGTACTCATCGGTACGGAGCTGGCGGAATTCGCAGACCGGGCAGGTGGCCGCAGCGGGTGCGGCCGCGATGGCGGTGCCGGGGGCACATGCGGCGGCTCTGGTCGGCGATGTGGCATTCCTGTTGCACAAGATGTCCATCTGCGCCTGGGGAATTGGCTTCAAGATGGGGGCGACGGTGGACGGCGAGGACGATCTGGCGGTGATTCTCGCGCTGTGGGCCGATGCCCTGGAGCCGGACGCGTTGAGTGTGACCTCGGCGGGAGCCGCGACCTCGGCAGGATTCATCGCGCTGAATGTTGCCTATCCGACCTATGGGACTGCCGTGATGGCCAAGGCTCTCGCGTTGGGTGCGGGCAGTGGCGTATCCGCGGTCGGAGGGAAGATTATCGGGAAGAAAAGCGCCAAGGCTGCCGCAAAACTCAGCAAGCCGTTCATCAACAAGATCGCACAGAAAGCGGCAGTGAAATTCTCCGCGCTGCTGGGATCGAAAGCAGTGACGGGCTTCGTTCCGTTACTGGGCGCCTTGGCCGGGGCGGGAATCAATGCGTATTTCATCTCGAAGTTCGCTGACGCGGCCGAGAGCTTCTACCGCCATAAGATTGCCGCCAGCGGCTGACAGGCGGCCGCTGCCGTTCGTGCTCGTTGCACACACCCGGGTGAGGCGGGTCGGTCGAGGCTGTGTCGGGTGAGACTGCGTCAGGGACCTCCGCAGATGTGACCACACGCCCCCAACCGAGTTGAGTCCGCACTTCGAGCCACTCGGGCACCAGCGACATCGACTACCGAGCTGCCGTGCGCGCCGACGTACCGTCAGGTACGTGCGTGATGTGCCCTTCACGCCGAGCTCGGCTGCCCTACGCTGAGCGGAACAGGGAGACATGGTGGGTGCGGTCATATCGGATATTGCACGGTCGATCCGGCCGTATCTTGCCGGACTGATCGGGGAGAGGGCCGGCGAGGTCGACGGGGGCATAGTGGCTCTCCTGGCCGAGGCTCGAGCCGGTGTGGATGTGGAGGACAGGATCCTGGCCCTCCTGGCGACACACCCGGAAACCCATGTGTGGGCGTCCGCAATGCTTGAGGACGAGGATCACCTTCCTCCGGACGTCAAGAAGATCGTGACCGTCACCCGCGAGGGCGCCAGATACGGGCCGCTGTCGAACCCGCTCGGAGGGGATCCTGTCGATGCCTGCCGGTACTCGTGTCCCAGGGACCATGCGTACGTCTGGTGGCGGATGACGGTGACGCAGCAGGTGCCCCACTGCCCCGACCATCCTGGCGTCCCGCTGGAAGCAGACTGAGGCGCGTCGGCCGTGGGCAGCTTCTGGAACGGGATCGGGACCCACCTGGCCACCCGCTGGGCCGCGGTCTCCTTCTCGGCCCTGGTCTACTGGGTTGGTGGACTGCTCGCCTGGGTCCTCGGCCACGGCGGTACGCAGTCGCTCGAACCGACGGCCGACTGGCTGAAGCAGCAACCGGCCGTCGCCCAAGCGGTTCTGGTCCTCAGCGGACTCGTCGGGGTGGCCGGAACGGGTCTCGCCGTGGAACGCCTCACCCGACCGTGCCTGACGCTCCTGGAAGGCTACTGGCCGAACCGGCCCCGCCGACTGCTCAGAGCGCGGAGCAAGATGGTTGACAGAGCAACCGCGAAACGGACTGCGGCGCTGAACCGCATGCAGGAACTCGCGGGTGCCGTGCACACCATGACCGCGACGCCTGCGCAGCGCGACGAATATGTCCGCATGGACCTGACGTTGCGCCGGATACCGGGCGGACCGCAGGTGATGCCGACCCGGATCGGCAACGTCCTGAGGGCAGGTGAGACCCGCCCCATCGACAAGTACGGACTCGACGCCGTCGTGGTGTGGCCCCATCTGTGGCTGCTCCTGCCGGACACAGCGCGCGGCGAACTCGCCGCGGCCCGCAAGGCGCTCGACTCCTCGGTGTCAGGCTGCGTGTGGGGGCTGCTGTTCGTCGCGTTCACGCCTCTGACGCCATGGGCACTGCCCGTCGGGCTGGGATTCGCCGTCGTAGCCGCCAAGCTGTGGATACCGGGCCGCGCCGAGAACTTCGCGGATTTGGTGGAAGCCTGCTTCGACCTGTACCGCAGCGATCTCTACGGCAGGCTGCGCTGGCCGTTGCCCATGAATCCTGCGGCCGAACGGAGCAGCGGACGAGAGATCACCAAGTACCTACTGCGAGGTCTCGGGGGCCCCAGCCCGGCCTTCACGGATCCGGCGGCCGCCCCTCCCCCACCGAACAGCACCCCACAGGCATAGACCGAGCTGCCGCGAACAGCGGCTGAAGGAGGCGCCTCGATGGCGTCGGACCGTTCACGCATCACGAACCTTGTCAGCCACTTCTGCACCCAGCCGACCTGGAGCGAAGCCCGCAAGTTTCTCCTCACCCACCCTGAACTGCTGTCGGACGAGGTGATCTCCCAAATGGAGACGGTCGCGCGCGGAGACAGCGAGAGCAGCGCGATCGCATCCCTCCGCCAGCATCTCCAACTCCTGCGGCGCTGCCGTCAGATCGGAGTGGACCGCGCCTTCGCAGAACTCTCGAAGCCCGTGCTCAAACCGACGCCGCAGGGCCCCGACACGATCACCGGCCTGTGGCTCGGACTGATGAACTGCGAGAGTCCGCAGGAAACCTTCCGCTTCATCCGCAGCCATCCGGACATCCTGTCCGACCGCGCCGACCAGATCGCCGACGCGCTGTTCCACGACGCCGCCCGCCACGGTCCGGAGATCTCCCAGCGGGTGGCTCTCTTTCGCCGCATTGTGACGCGCTGCAGGCAGACCGGAGTAGACCGGACCGAACTGGAAATGACGAAGGGGTAATGCGTGTTGGGGCTGCCTGTCACCGATCTGATCCCGCTTGCCCGACGTCTGCTGGACGAACGGATCGACGACGCTGCGGAGGTGGCGGTCACGCTCGTCGAGGAAGCCGAAGAGGGATATCGTACGACCACGGACATCCGCTACCTCGACCTGGGCGTCCTGGCGAGCCTCGCCCTCCTCCGTCTGGGAGGAGAGAGCCCTGAATACCTGGATCCGTACGGATTCTTCCTGCACAGCCGGTACACGCGCCTGAGCCACGACTCCGACCTGGCGGAAGCGCGCAAGACCCTTCAGGCAAGCCGCGACGGGACGCCCCTCGGTCATCACCGGCTGCCCAACCGGCTGAGCGTCCTGGGTCTGTGCGAACTCGAGTACTACAAGCGATATGGCCGACACGACGACCTGGAACGAGCGATCGCTCACTTCGAGGAGGCCCTGGAAGCCCCACGCTCGCCCGGCGCCGACCATGCCTCGTACCGCAACAACCTGGGTCTCGCCCTGCGCCACAGGTTCCTGCTCCATGGGCGCCGTCCGGACATCGACCAGAGCATCGCATCCCTGACGAAGTCCGTTGCCCTCAGCGCTCCCGAGGACTTCTTCCTCGCCTCGCGCCACGACAACCTGGCGGCGTCCTACTGCCAGAGGTATGAATTCTTCGGCAACCGTGCCGACCTCGATGCGGCAATCGACGCCGGCACCAGGGCCGAAGCCCTGGCGGGAGTGAGGGGCGGATCGTTCTCGGTGTTCAACAATCTCGCCAAGTCCTACAGCCTCATGTACGAGGCGACCCGCACCCTTTCGCACATCGACCAGGCCATGGAGTACTACCGCGCGGCGCTCGATCTCGCCGCCGAGGGCTCGGCCGACCGCGCGATGGCCCTGCAGAACATCGGCAGCAAGCTCGTCGTCCGATTCCGGCATCTGCGGCACGTCGAGGACATCAACCAGAGCGTGGCCTACCTAGAGGCCGCTGTGGCCCTGACGGACCGTGCTTCCTCCGAACATGCCGGCCGTCTCAACGACCTGGCCATGGCTCTGGCATCCCGCCATGCCGCACTCGAATCGGAAGAGGACCTGGAACGAGCCCACAGCCTCCTCACCGCCGCCGTGGGACAGGCCCACAGCCCGACTCCTCTCAAGGCCGGCTGGCTGAACAACATGGGCAGCCTGTTGATGAGCCGGCCCGGGACGATGAACGCCGCACTGCAGTGCTTCCAGGAAGCCGTGGCCATGTCCGGTGAATCACCGGACCAGACACGCTACGCCCTCAATGTCGGCCTCGCGCTGGGCCACCGCGACCGCCCGGGAGTCACGGGGCCGGACCGAGCCGAGGCCATGCGCGTGTACACGCGGATCTGCCTGCCGTCCCCCGACCCCAGTGTCCGGATGAGCGCCGCGCACAGGCTCGGCGACCTGATCCTGTCCGAGGACAGCAGTCCCGGACGCTACCGGGAGGCGGCCCGGCAGTACGAGGTCGGCGTCGCCGCGTCACGCGAACTGGCCAGCACCCAACGCGACTTCGGCCACGGCATCGCCTGGGTGCGGGAGGCACAGGGGCTGGCCGTGAAATGTGCAGCCGCCTACGCCTCACTCACGGACGCCGACGCGTGCAACCGAGCCGTTGAAGTCCTTGAGTACGGACGCCAGATGCTCACCGAGGAGGCAGTCGCGAGCTACCTGGCGGCCCCGCGCGACGCCGGACATCCCGAGGTGGAATTCGGCACCGACTCCCCGTCAGCCGCACAGATCTGCTCCGGCATCCGACACCTGACGATCTACCTGCTGGCCACCGCGCGGGGAGGAATCGCTCTCGTTCTGCGGCCCGGGCAGGCACCGCGGCCGCTGCCCCTGGACGGTCTCAAGGAATCGGAAGTCCGCACCCAGTTGGTCCGTCACTTCGGAGACATCCATCGCATCGACCACTCCGGCACGCCCCGCTTGCGCGGCCTGTGCTCCTGGATGTGGAAGACCGTGATGAGCGAGATCACCAAAGTCACCCCACAGGGCGAGCGAGTGGTTCTGGTCCCGTGCGGGCTGCTCGCCCTGCTGCCGTGGCATGCCGCCGAGAGCGACACCGGCCAGGACGGCGCCGCGGCCCACGCCACGTTCACCGTCGCCCCCAGCGCACGTCCGCCGGCCACCGTGTTCTCCGGACCCACCGCCGGCGGAATCCTTGCCGTCGCCGACCCCAGGCCGAGCAGCGCGCCCGCGCTCCCCTTCGCTCTCCTCGAACTGGAAGAAGTCCTCAGGACGTATCCGCCACCGCATGTGCGCCTTCCCGGGGAGAAGGCGTCGCGGAAGGCGGTCCTCGAAGAAGTCACGAACAGCGGAGTGATCCATCTGGCATGTCATGCGAGCGTCTACGCCGATGTCCCGTTGGAAAGCCCGCTGGCGCTGGCGCACGACGAGCCGATCACCGTGGCGGACATTCTCGGTCTGAAGCTCGACAACCATCCCGGAGTCATCCTGTCGGCCTGCTGGACCGCGCTGGTCAACCCCGAGGTGGCGGACGAGACCATCAGCCATGGCACGGCGTGGCTCAGTGCGGGCGCCCGATTCGTAATCGGCTCGTTGTGGCCGGTATTCGACCGCAGCACCGCGCTGCTGATGGCGTGCTTCTATCAGGAGTGGCTGCCGGACGCCCATCCGGCCTACGCCCTCAAAGCCGCGCAACAATGGCTGCGAGAAGCCACCAACGCGGAACTGGCCGAGCGCTTTCCCCGCCTGGCGTCCGTCCCAGAATTCGGGTCCCCGGCCGCTCGCGGTTTCTGGCGGACAGCCACGCCCTACTCCGAACCGTATTACTGGGCCGGCTTCGTCTACACAGGCCACGAATGAAGTCGACCGGGAGCGAAGGCACGCTGCCGGCACGATGATACGGCCTGAGATGCGTGTCGCTCGGACACCGGGAGACCGGTGTCCGAGCGACATACCGTCGAGCCGCCTTCCTGTGGTTACCAGAGGCTTGAGAACGGGGCACACGGATTCCCGGCGGCGGCTCTCCCGGGCGAGTTCACGCGTACCTTCGTGAGATCGCAGCGGCCGCGTTGGCAACACTGTCCAACTCGTGGTCGAGCCGGGCGAGTTCCGCACGCTTCTCGGAGGTGTCGCCCTGCTGTGCCGTCTTCTTCGCCAAGGTCGTGCGAACCTGGTGACGGATGGTTTCGATCTCGGCGTCCAGGGCTCGGCACGCTGTGTCCCTCACGCCCACCAGTTCGGACTTCACGGCGTGGGCAATCCGTTCGGCCTCGGCGTCAGCGTGTGTCCGCAGATGGTCGGCAACCTGAGAGGTGACCTTCTCCTTGAGTACCCGGTTGACCTTGTTCAGGGAAATCTGCGTGCCGATCAGGCTGGTCAAGAGCTGGGCCCCGAAGAAGGCTATGGGCCCTCCGCCCAGGGCGAGAATGCCCACGCCGATCGCGATCTGCGGTGCGAGCGCCCGCAGCGCGCCCTTGAAACCGAACCGGGCTCCCATCAGTCCGGCTCCCGGGCCGAAGGCCGCGACGCTTGCCACAGTACCGATCACGCGCTCCGCGGTGGAGGGCGCGGCCTCGTCCACAGTCACGGTGCCACTCCGAGCCGTCAGACGGAGCCGGACCTGGTCCGCACGCGCTGTGAAGTCCTGGAAGTCCTTGTCGAGCCGGGTTCCCAGTTCCGCCAGAGCCTCATCGAGTTCGGGCTTGAGCTCTTTCGTCTGCCAGAGGGCCACGTTGCCCTCGAGCCGCCTCGACATTTCTTCCGAGAGTTCCTCTACTGCGGCGCCCAGTTGCTCCTTGACCTTGAACGGCGACAGGCCGACTTTGTTCTCGGGATCCATTGCTTCCAGCCATCCGGTGGACTCGTCGGCGGTCCGGAGAAGGAACGTCCGTGCGCTGGCCTGGACGCGCAGTTTGATGTCCGCCAGAGCCGTCTCGATACGGTCGCGAATCTGGTCCCGCTCCTGCTCCAACTGACGCAGCGACTCCTGCTCCCCCTCCCAACGGGCACGCAGCACCTCGAGCTTGGTGTCAAGCAGCCCCTGTCGCATGGCCACCTCGCTCCGCAGAGCGGGAACAACGCGTGCGAGTTCCCGGGCGGGGGCACACACCTTCACCGCTGCGCGGCCCTTGGCCAGGTATTCCTCAAGAGCTGCCTCGAAGGCGGGAATTCCGGATTCGGCGAGCAACTCCCCACCCGCATCTCCTGCGTTTCCGTTCGCCATGCGCAGATCCAGCGCGGCCCGGGAGTTCACGAAGAAGATGCGATCCGCTCGCGCGCCCAGAACCCTCCTCAGCTGATCGGCCAGATCCTGCGTGGTGTCGTCCCGTTCCTCCGGGGGCACCTTGTCGATGTTCGTGCAGACTACGAAGAGTTCCTCATGTCCGTAGGGCCGCAGGTGGGTGTCGACGTACCGGCTCTCGGAAAGGCCGACACTGACCGCCGTGGATACCACAAACACCGCGACATCGGCGCTCCGCACCGCCTTCAAGGTGATCTCGTCACGCGCTTGCGCTTCGTTGAGACCAGGGGAATCGATCAGGACCACGCCCTGGCGGCACAGCTCGGTCGGCCAGTTCACCACCGCGCGGTTGTACGGACTCGGAGCCTGCGAATCGTCTCGGCGGATGGTGAGCGCGTTCCACAACTCACTGCCGGGCGGGATGGTGTCACCCTCGATCGGCAGTGTGACCTCTTCGTCCGAGCCGTCGCGCCCCAGGACCACCCGCTTGTTCTCATCCCATGCCACGGAGATGAGCATGCCGGTCGTGGGGCGTGCGCGGGCCGGCAGGACCTGTGCGCCCAGCATGGCGTTCAGCAGGGTGGACTTGCCGCGCTTCTGCTCCCCCACCATCAGCACCTGGTAGGTGTCGTCCTCGATCCGCGAGCGTAGCGTGCCGAGTTCGGTGGCGCGGTGCGCCAGTTCCAGAGTCCCGGCGACGCCGTGGGCGCGCGCTATGAGTTGCGCGAGTTCGTCGCGGGCCCGGCGCACCCCGGCATAGGAATCATGGTCGCTCATGACAGCCTCGTTCATGTGTCGTGTCTCTGCCTCAGGTACGGGCCAGGATTTCCGCACGGAGTGCTCGCGCCTGCGACGCAAGGCCAGCCCAGTCCGGCAACGGGCCGCCGCTGCCGTCGACGAGTGCCTGGTCCTGTGCGCGGCTCCAGGAATGGCCTGCGCTCTCTACCTCCTTGCGTGCCTCCCGGTAGACCTCGCGGACCGCCACTGCCAGTCCTTGCGCCACGTCATCGAGTTCGCGGGCGACGACGCCACGTACCCGGCTCGCGACGGTGTGCTGCTGCTCCGTCAACTGGTGATCGAGGCTTCGCTGGGCGAGTTTCGCGGCCGCCTCGGCGGCGAGGCCGACCAACTGGCTGCGTGCGGAGTTGTACCCGTCGCTGCTCAGCCGCCCGCCCGTCGGCTGGGCCCTCGCAGTCCGCGAGGCCAGGAAGCGGTCGATGAGCTGCGCAGCCTGCGGAATCAGGTGCACGATCGGACGCCAGTGTTCGAGGTCGCGGAGCCGAGGGGGCGGGTGGACTGCCGGCGACGGCGCGCTGGAAGTCGGCTTCTCGGGCAGTGTGCCGGTGAACCGTGTGGAGACGTAGTCCGAAAGCTCCTGCTCCAGCCAGTGCAGGTCGGAGTCCAAACCCTCCTGAAGGCTCTGCACCCACCCAGTGGCGGCTGTGTCCAGTTCCTCGCGCAGGTGGCCGAAGAACTTGGATTCCCACCAGTCCTGCGGATTTCTGGCGGAGACGAGCCGGAGCTCGAGGCGGTTCGCGAGCGGGCCACGTTCTTTGCGCACAGTTGCGACGACGCGCTCCGCCATCGCCACACCCCGACGCTCAAGTTCCAGCTGCACCCGCTGTATTCGCAGGACATGAGAGTCCCGCTGACGGCGGGCGGACGCCGACGCTTCCCGCCTCTCCCACTTCAACCCCTCGTCCCGTGCCGCCCGCTCGTCTCCGACGTGAGCCATGCTTTCCAGCACTGCGGCCATCTGCCGGGCGAAGCGATACGACCGTCGCAACGGAAGCGAGGCGTCCTCGCGGACGCCCACCAGCAACTCCGGCAGCGTTCCCGGATCGCTCGCACCGATGGCACGCGCATCCGTCGGAGCGAGTAGGACAGGCACGTCTGGGTGGACGTCCTGGGCTCGTCGCCGGACATGGTCCAGCACCTCGTCGCGTTCCTCGCTTTCGACAAGTTCGATACGCGAGACCACGACAGCGACGAAAGGTACGCCCACCGTGCCCGTGAGAAACCGCAGTTCGGCCTGCTCGCTCACGCTGAGCGGAGCCGCGGCACTCACCATGAAGACAGCCGCGTCCGCGCCGAGAACCGCTTCCTCCGACTCCTGCCACAGCGGGGCATCCGGGTCGTCACGGCCTGGTAGCTCCAGCAGTTCGTCTGCCACATCCGGTCCGACGGTGCGCGCCGAGCCGAGCCACCGGACGAGTGTCGTCTTACCCCGCTTCGGCCCACCCGTCACGACCACCCGGAATCCGGGGAGCGCGTGCTGCCACTCCACCCTTGCCAGTTCGGCCCGATGCGTACTCAGCCCGAACTGTCCGGCCAGATCGGTCGCTCGCCCGAAGGCCTCACGTACCTCGTGCTCAACCGTCCGCCCGACGGCCTGCACCGCAGACCCGTCCCCTGAACTCACACTTCCCCCCAACAGCACACGTCGACGGTCACGTGGCGTGATGAAAGGATGACACAGTGGTCCCTTCGCTGGGGCCCTTTCCGGCTTCCGAGCGCGCGGTACCGACCGGTCCAGCCTTCCGGCACATGCAGCGCCGTGTTCAGTGGTCCTGGAAGCGGTTCTCCATGCTCAGCTCCAGCTGCGGCCGCCGCTCCTCGTGCTGCCGATCCCGTTCAATGCGGGTCAGCGTCTCCGCCGTTGGCCGCAGATCATCGGGCGGCCGGCCAGGCGCTGACTGTCGCTATCACGCCGAGTGCAACAGTAGGGACGGCGGCGATGTCTTCCCAAGAGAAGCCGTCGGTGCTCATGCGCGGGAGAATATCCGTCAGAACGGACTACCGTCTGACCAGTTTGACGCGGCCGACTGTGCTTGGTGTTGGCCTCTCGCCCGGTAGGGAAGGTTCTGCCGAACGAACGCCAACCTCGCCGCCGCCGTCCTTGGCGCTCTCGTTGCCGTTCTGCTCGCCGGGAGAGCGAGGGGCTGGAACCGACGTCGCTCTGCCTCCGCGGCGCCAACTCGGTGGGGGAGGGCGGCGGCTCCGCGTGTAGTCAGGCCGAATGGAAGGGAGCAGGCCCCAGCCCGGAGCAGCCGTTCTCTCCGGAGCTGCCCCCGGTGGCCATGAACTCGCTCTCGCGGCCGTCGGGCATGCGGAGGATTCCAGGCGCCGCATCGAACAGGTCGACACCGTCTTCGTCCTGCACGAGGGTGATGCTCCCCGCCCAGGTGCTGTGCCGGTCGTAGCTGAAGTTCTCCACCGTCGAAGGGTCAAGGCGCAGCACGAGCGACGCGGTGACGGAGACCTCTCTGCCATCAGGGAAGACGACTGCGGCTGGCCCGACATAACGAGGGCGGCCGTCGCCGGGATGGAAGGGGAGTCGTGACGTCATGGCGCGAGGGTACGTGGGCCGCGGGGGACTACTTCGGGATGACGTCCTCCCGCCAACCCTGTTCCTCGGCACCGCTCTCGCCGAGCAAGCCGCCGCCACGGGCACATCCGCTCACGCATCGCTCACGCACGAGCCCGAAAGCGAAGCAGCGCCCGACCCGACCGAAGTCGACTCAGGCGCTGCACAGCAGGTCAGAGGCCATATCCCCCACCCACTACCCGTAGACCCTGTGGGACTCGAACCCACAACCAATGGATTAAAAGTCCACTGCTCTGCCAATTGAGCTAAGGGTCCGTGCGCCGGACCACGCCGGCACACGCACCGACCGGTGTCGATGCAGGAACGAGCATAGCCGGACGTGGCCGGGACTCCGATCGGGTATCGGTGACCCGGCCACGCCGGATGGGGTCGGAGGGGTCCGGCGGAGGCCGGAAGGGTGGTGCGCGGCAAGGCGCGCCGCGTTACGGGTCCACCGGATCCGGCGCTCCCGCCCGGGCCGCCTCTCGGGCGTGGGTGCGTTCGTGGTCCGGGTTGAGGAACCAGTGGCGGGCCGAGGCGAACCACCAGGCCGCGGCGAAGCCGAGGACGGCCAGGACCGCGAGCGGGGCGTAGTTGAAGGTTTCCCAGGTGACCGGGGAGACCTGCGGCAGCATGAAGAGGATCGTGATGACGGCGACCCACGCCACCGCCACGATGCCGATCGGGCGGGACCAGCGGCCCAGGTGCCACGGGCCCCGTTGGAAGGCCTCGCCCTTGCGCAGGCGGAGCAGGGTCGGGATGACGTACGCGATGTAGAGGCCGATCACGGCGATGGACGTCACGGCCGCGTACGCGGTCACGTTGATCAGGTAGGGCAGGCCGAGCACCAGCGCGCCCAGTGCCGCGAGCCACACCGCCGCGACGGGCGTGCGTGTGCGTGGGTTCACCGTGTGCCAGATGTGCGAGTACGGCAGGGCCCCGTCGCGCGAGAAGGCGTAGATCATGCGGGAGTTGGCGGTCACGGACGCCATGCCGCAGAACAGCTGGGCGCCGATCACCACCAGCAGGAGGAGCTTGCCCGCCGTCGCGCCGAGCGCGTCCAGGAGGATCTGGGCGGGCGGCACCCCGGTCGGCGAGCCGAGGGCACCGTCGTACGACTGGATCGCGAAGGTGAAGCCCAGGAGAAGGACGAAGCCCGCTATCCATGATGTCCAGATCGACTGGACTATGCCCTTCGGGCCCGCCGTCGACGCGTCGTGCGTCTCCTCCGTCATGTGCGCGGAGGCGTCGTAGCCGGTGAAGGTGTACTGCGCCATCAGCAGGCCGAGCAGCACCACGTAGAAACTGCTGCCCCAGCCCGTGTTGTTCACGAACTCCGTGAACACGAAGGACGCCGACTGGTGGTGGTCCGGCGCGAACGTCAGCGCGCCCACGATGACCGCCACACCCACCACGTGCCACCACACGCTGACGCTGTTGAGCAGGCCGACTATGCGTACGCCGAAGGTGTTCAACAGGCCGTGCAGAACCAGGATTCCGGCGAAGAGCAGGATCGTACGGCCGGGGGTGACCCCGAAGTCGAACTGCAGGTTCAGATACGCGCCCAGGAACGAGGCCGCACCGAAGTCGATGCCTGCCGTCACCGCGACCTGGCCGAGGACGTTGAACCAGCCCGTGAACCACGCCCAGGCCGCGGCCGTACGCGGCGGGGCCAGGCGATGGGCCCAGAAGTACAGGCCCGCGGAGGTCGGGTACGCCGAACAGATCTCGGCCATCGCGAGGCCGACGAACAGGGTCATCAGACCGACCGCGACCCAGCCCCAGGTGATCACGGCGGGCCCGCCGGTGTTCATGCCGAACAGGTAGAGCGTCAGGCACCCGGAGAGCACCGAGATGATCGTGAAGGAGACCGCGTAGTTGGAGAACGCCGACATGCGGCGGGCGAGGACCTGCGTGTAGCCGAGCTGCGCGAGACGTTCCTCGTCCGACAGCCCACTTGCCTTGGCGTCATCTGTCATGCCCCCAGCAATTCCCCTGCCGGGGGTGTGACATGCGCCACGGAGGGGCTCATTTGGCTAAATATGAGCCCCTTCAGCGACTGTCCTCCGCGACCTCGCCCGTTGTGCGCGTCCGTCTGCCCGGCCCGCGGCGACCCGGCCGGTTCCGGGAACGCCGAAGGGGCCCCGACGACCAAGGTCGTCGGGGCCCCTTCGGTTGGCTCAGCGGGCCGATCGTCGGTCGCCGCTCAGGCGTTGTCAGCCGTTGCGCTTCCAGCGCGGCTTGTCGTCACGGCGCCCGAAGGACGGGCCCGAGCCGGAACCGGCGCCGCGGTGGTCGTCACGACGGCCGTAGGGGCGGTCGTGGCCGCCGGAGCGGAAGCCACCGCCCGAGGGACGGTCGCCCTGCCGGTCGCGGTTGAACGGGCGGTCGCTGCCCCTGTGACCGGCGGGACGGTCGTCGCGGCGGAAGCCACCACGGTCGCCGCGCTCGCCACCGGCGGGACGGTCGTCACGACGGTCACGGTTGAAGCCACCCGACGGGCGGTCGTCACGGCGGAAGCCGCCACGGTCACCACCGCGGTCGTCACGACGGTCGTCGCGACGGAAACCACCCGACGGACGGTCGTCGCGACGGAAGCCGCCACGGTCGCCACCGGAGGGACGCTCGTCACGACGGTCACGGTTGAAACCGCCCGAGGGACGGTCGTCACGGCGGAAGCCACCACGGTCGCCGCGCTCGCCACCGGCGGGACGGTCGTCACGACGGTCACGGTTGAAGCCACCCGACGGACGGTCGTCGCGACGGAAACCACCGCGGTCGCCGCCACGGTCACCACCGCGGTCACGGTTGAAGCCGCCCGACGGACGGTCGTCACGACGGTCACGGCGCTCGTAGTTGCCACGCTCGTCACGACGCTGACGCGGCTGCTCCGCGCGAGCGGCAGCGGCGGCTTCCTCGGCCACCGCCTGCTCGGCGACGGCCGCGGCGGCGGCCTCGACCACGGCAGCGG
>NZ_JAPWHT010000125.1:0-23772 GCF_027270795.1 Streptomyces sp. ActVer | reverse complement strand
ACCAACGCCTCCGCTCACGCTGTGCGACCACCCGCCGGAGCCGACGAGAGGCACACCCCCACTAAATTCGAAGACCCACTTTACGATCCGTCCGGCCTTCGCCCGATCAACCGCGTATTCAAAATCAAGGCCAACGCGAGGACGCTCGAACGGGATTCCGGTTCCCGCATGACCGAATGGTGCCGTAGCACGACCACGCACGAACTCGGGCACGCGCTCAGCCTCGACGACAACCCGAACACCGGCAGGGTTTCGCTCATGAAGCACGGCCGCAACCGGACGACGGTGCAGAAGCCGCAGCCGTACGACGTCTCCGAAGTGCGGAGGATCTACTCATGACCGCGATCAGGAGCGTTCTCGTCGGCGGTTCGGCGCTGCTGGCCGCCATCGCCCTCACCGGCTGCTCCTCGGACAGCCGGGGCACATCCGAATCCGGCTCCAAGGCCAAGGCCAACACCGGTGTCAAGGCAGCCTCGGACGTCGTGACGTACCACGCCGATTACCCCTCGTACGAGTCGATCGACTCGATCGTGAAGGAGTCGGACGTCATCGTGCGGGGCACCGTGACCAGCTCCCGCGTGCAGGAGCTGTTTCCCGAGAAGTCCACGAGCGACGACCCGGCCGCCAACCCGCAGGCGGGTCTCTCGGACGCGGAAGCCGCCAAGGCCGAGCCGGTGGTCGTCACCGTCTCCACGGTCAAGGTCTCCGAAGTCCTCTCCGGCAACGTGAAGCCGGGGGACACGGTCGAGGTCTCCCAGCTCGGCGGCACGCTGGGCGGCGTGACGTACGCGGAGAAGGAGACGACGACCCTGGTCAAGGGCAAGACCGAGTACGTACTGATGCTCGCCGACCAGGGCACCGCCAACCCGTACGACCTGCTCAACCCGGAGCAGGCCCTCTACGCCGTCACCGCCGACGAGAAGGTCACACCCGTGGCCGACGACGGCTTCGACAACGCCGGCAAGGTCGACCAACTGGCCGCCAAGGCCGACGCCCTGGGCCGGACGAACTAGCCCGCAGCGCACACAGATAAACAGGCACAGGACGACGGTTGCCGTGACCGGTCATGGCAACCGTCGTCGCGTCAGGACGTGAGTCGCAGCGCCTTGAGTACCCCGGGGCTCAGGGTGACGTCGTTGTCGCCCCCGGCCACCGCGTGCCCGCCCTCGATCCCGTACACGCCCTGGGTCGTGTTGATCAGGGTGAACCGTCCGCCGTCCAGCTCGTCGAGCAGCAGGACGTACTCCTTTCCGGCGGCGAGTTCCGCCGTCTCGGGCCCTGATCCGGGCGTGGTGTAGGCCAGCTCGATCTCGCTCCCCGCGGGGGAGCCGCCCTTGGCCGTCGCCACCACCTCGGCCGTGGCAACGGTCTCGGTGAGTCCGTCGACCGTCTCCTCGTGCCCGGCACCGAGCCGCGCCCTGACGATCAGGACCGACGCGGCCTCAAGTTCGGCGGTCTTCGCGAAGTACGGCTCGTCCGCGAGCCCGGAACCACCGCCGTCACCGCCACCGCCTCCCGGTTTCTTCGGGTCCTGCAGGGCGAGGACTGCGACCCCCGCGACCACCGCGGCGGCCGTGCAGGCGACGGCGGCCACGAGAACCCCCCGTCGGGAGGACCGCCGACTCCACACACCTCGTCCTTGCCCTGCCTGCCGTTCCGCCGCCTCGGCCCCGACAAGACCGACGAGTTCGTCGTACGCGCGAGCCGACATGCCGTCCACTGCCGTCGCCGTCGTCTCGTCCGGCATCGGATTGACCCGCTTGACAAGGGACTTCACGTTGATCATGCCGACTCCTCGGGTGAGAGGGATGAGTGCGAGGTGTAGAGGCCGCGGAACGCCTCACGGGCCCGGTGCAGCCGGACCCAGACCGCCGGCCCACTGCACCCGAGGACCTCACCGACCTCAGCCGCGCTGAGCCCGTCCCAGTAGCGCAGGAGCAGCACGTCCCGGTGCCGCTCCGGAAGCCGTTCAAGGGTCTCCACCACGGCGGAGTCCTCTCCGGACGCCGGAGCGCGGTCCAACTCGTCGGTGATACGCCGATGGAGCTCCGTCAGCCGGATCGCCGCGCGGTGGTGATTGCTGAGCAGATTCCGCGCGGTGACGAACAGCCAGCCGGTGGCCACCTCCTCGCCCCCGGCCACGCGCTCCCACGCGATCCGGAAGACCTCGGCGGTCAACTCCTCCGCCGCACCACGGTCACCCACCCGCCGTTGCGCGAAGGCGCGCACACGCGGGTGGTCGCGGACATACAAGGCCGTGAACCGTGCGGTCCGTTCACGGTCGATCGCGGTCTGAATGTTCTCCACACCCTGTTGGTGTCATACGCCCGGCACTTCCTTACAGCGGCCCCGATTTTTTTCTCCCGAAGCTCAAGCGCCGAGCTCCGAGCCCTGCTTCTGAGGATTGGGTGGTGGGTCTCAACCCACCCACCCTCCCTGCGAGTTGACTCGACGCGACCGACTTGCCACGGACAGTTACATGGGTCTAGCGTGCCCGGATAACGAACAGCCCCCGCTCGGTGCTTGCAGGCACCCGCGGGGGCTTGACCTACGAGATCGAAGGACAAGTTCGATCCCATGGCTGACGCCAAGCCTAGTGCTGCCTTCCTGCCCGCGCACGCGACACCGCCGCACCCGAGGGCCAACCCGGGTTACGGAAAACGCGATGCCCCGGACCAACTACCCCGAACGGCCCACGACTTCGCACACCTCCCGCCCCGCGAAGCCGCCGTCGCCGCGTACATCGACCGGCTCCCCGGCGGCGCCGACATCTCCGTAAAGACGCTGGCCAAAACGCTCCCGTACGGCCAGTGCGCACTCCGGACGGCCCTCAACAACCTCCAGCGGGCAGGCCACTTGCGCCGGGGACGCGAACACCTGGCCGGGTCGGGGAGCTCCCGCTGGATCACCCGAACGTGGTTCTCGCGAACGGCGCGGGACGACGACTGGTGGGCGGCGTTCACGAGGGGCGACGTACCGACGGAACCGCAGGAACCCCCAGCCGGGCAGGGTGGCCCCACCCGCTCCCGCGCGTACATCCTGCTCGCTGCGCTCGGCCGTACGACGCCGTCGCTGTCCCTGTCCGCCAGGGCCTGCGAGGACCTCGCCCCGCTGCTCACGGAGTGGTTCGCGAGGGGCGCGACCGACGAACACGTACTCCAGGCCCTGACGGCGGGCCTCCCGGTCCCGGTCCACAGCCCGGCGGCCATCGTCCGCACCCGCCTCACCACGAAGCTCCCACCGGAACCGGAGCCGACTCCGCCGCGACGCCCACCCCTCCGCGTACTGGAGTGCGCGAAGTGCGGCACACCGGGCCGCCCGGAGGCCCTGCCGGGCGGCATCTGCGGCCCGTGCCGGGGCGAGGCCGGGCCCACCCCGGACTCCACACCACTCACGGCCTCCGCAGTACGCACCCACGCCGCCGACATCCGCGCCACGATGGCCAACCGCAGACAAGGAAGCCACACGTGACCCAACCACCCCCTCTTCAGAGAGCAGCCAAGTGAACCAACCGCACACACTCGCAGGTGTGTACAGTTTTCTCATGGAGATGTATCCGCTCGTGGAAGCCCGCAACCAGCTCGGTCAACTGGTGGGCCGGGTCCGGCACGGCCAGGAGCACATCCTGATCACGGAGTACGGCAAGCCCGCCGCCGCACTCATCCCGATAAGCGAACTGGAAGAGCTGCAGCGGCTGCGGGACGAGGCGGACATCGCCGAAGCGCGAGCCCGTGAGGCGGATCCGGCCGGAGCGGCCATGTCGCACGACGAGTTCATGGCTCAGCTGGAGGAAGAGGACCGCCAGGAGGCCGCTTCGTGAGCTACACAGTGGTGTGGGAAGTCCACGCCATGAATGAGTTCCGAAGGCTTCGGATCCTCGACCCCATAGGAGCCAAGGCCGCCTCCGCGGCGGTACGCGCACTCGCCGACGATCCCCGCCCAACGGCAGCCCGTGCCCTGGGCGCATCCGGCTACTACCGGCTGCACATCGGCGCTTGGCGGGTGCTCTACCGACCCGACGGCGCCACCGTCACCGTCCATGTGCTGAAGGTCGGCCGCAGCGCGTGACCCACCCGCCCAACGCCGAGGGCGGCGCCCCCGCAAGAAGAGGCGCCGCCCTCGCCGTACAACAGCCATCAGTGTTGGTCGGCTCAGCTGAGTGAGCCCAGCGCCGCCGCGTCGTACGCGCCCAGCTCGTCGAACCGGCCGTCGAGGACCTTTGCCGCCCACTGGGGGTCCTGGAGGAGGGCGCGGCCCACGGCCACCATGTCGAACTCGTCGCTCTCCAGGCGGTCCAGCAGGTCGTCGATGCCCCTGGCCGGGGCGCCCTCGCCCTGGAAACCCTTGAGGAAGTCGCCGTCGAGGCCGACCGAGCCGACGGTGATGACCGGCTTGCCCGTCAGCTTCTTCGTCCAGCCGGCCAGGTTCAGGTCCGAGCCGTCGAACTCCGGGCGCCAGTAGCGGCGGGTGGAGGCGTGGAAGGCGTCCACACCGGCCGCGGCGAGCGGGGCCAGCAGCGCCTCCAGCTCCTCCGGCGTCTCGGCGAGGCGGGCTTCGTAGGCCTGCTGCTTCCACTGCGAGAAGCGGAAGATGATCGGGAAGGACGGCGAGACGGCGGCACGCACCGCGGCCACGATCTCCGCGGCGAACTGCGTCCGGGCGACGAGGTCACCGCCGTACGCGTCGGTGCGGCGGTTCGTCCCGGCCCACAGGAACTGGTCGATCAAGTAGCCGTGCGCGCCGTGCAGTTCGACCCCGTCGAAGCCGATGCGCTCGGCGGCGGCAGCGGCCTCGGCGAAGGCCTGGATGACGTCGTCCAGGTCCTGCTGGGTCATGGCCTTGCCGGTGACCTCGGCGCCTTCCGTGTGGATACCGGACGGGCTGACGGACGGGGCGTCCGCGAACGGCGGCTCACCGGCCCTGCGCACGCTCCCGATGTGCCAGAGCTGCGGCACGATCTTCCCGCCCGCCGCGTGCACGGCCTCGGCGACCTTCGCCCATCCGGCCAGCTGCTCCGCCCCGTGGAAGCGGGGGATGTCGTCGCTCTGCCCGGCCGACTCATGGCCCACGTACGTGCCCTCGGTGACGATCAGGCCGACCCCGGCGGCGGCACGGCGTGCGTAGTACGACGCCACGTCCTCCCCCGGAACACCGCCCGGCGAGAACTGCCGGGTCATCGGCGCCATCGCGATCCGGTTCGGAACGGTCAGTCCGTTGAGGGCGACGGGCCGGGAAAGGATCTCGGCCGCGCGGGAGGCGGAGGGGACGACAGTCACGTAGGGGCTCCTCGTGGGGGTGGAGTGGTCGAGCGGTCGGTCGAGGGATCCACGCGTACGCATCCCAATTGGTATGTGCACACGCATGAACCACTCCAGGCGACAACCACTCCAACCCTCGTCGCATTCCGCCACCCCACCGCCCACCCCTGTGACCCCGGACACGCCCGAGGGCGGCACCCCTGGAATGGGATGCCGCCCTCGTTCGCGTAACGCGAAGTACTGCGTGCTGCGATGAACTACCGAGCCTTGGCTGCTTGCGCAGGGGCTCAGAAGTCCATGTCACCGCCCGGCATGCCGCCCGGAGCGCCGCCGGCGGCGGCCTTCTCCGGCTTGTCGGCGATGACGGCCTCGGTGGTGAGGAACAGCGCGGCGATGGACGCGGCGTTCTGCAGGGCAGAGCGCGTGACCTTCGCCGGGTCGATGATGCCTTCGGCGATCATGTCGACGTACTCACCGGTCGCGGCGTTCAGGCCGTGGCCGACGGGCAGGTTGCGCACCTTCTCGACGATGACGCCGCCTTCGAGACCACCGTTGACGGCGATCTGCTTGAGCGGGGCCTCCAGGGCGAGCTTCACGGCGTTGGCGCCGGTCGCCTCGTCACCCTCCAGGTCCAGCTTCTCGAAGACCGAGGAGGCCTGGAGCAGGGCCACGCCACCACCGGCGACGATGCCCTCCTCGACGGCCGCCTTCGCGTTGCGAACGGCGTCCTCGATGCGGTGCTTGCGCTCCTTGAGCTCGACCTCGGTGGCGGCACCGGCCTTGATGACGGCCACGCCGCCGGCCAGCTTCGCCAGGCGCTCCTGGAGCTTCTCGCGGTCGTAGTCCGAGTCGGAGTTCTCGATCTCGGCACGGATCTGGTTGACGCGACCGGCAACCTGGTCCGCCGAACCCGAGCCGTCGACGATCGTCGTCTCGTCCTTGGTGATGACGATCTTGCGAGCGCGGCCGAGCAGCTCAAGGCCCGTGTTCTCGAGCTTGAGGCCGACCTCCTCGGAGATGACCTCGCCGCCCGTGAGGATGGCGATGTCGTTCAGCATCGCCTTGCGGCGGTCGCCGAAGCCCGGAGCCTTGACGGCGACGGACTTGAAGGTGCCACGGATCTTGTTGACGACCAGGGTCGACAGGGCCTCGCCCTCGACGTCCTCGGCGATGATCAGCAGCGGCTTGCCCGACTGCATGACCTTCTCCAGGAGCGGGAGCAGGTCCTTGACGTTGGCGATCTTCGAGTTCGCGATCAGGATGTAGGGGTCGTCGAGGACGGCCTCCATACGCTCCATGTCGGTGGCGAAGTACGCCGAGATGTAGCCCTTGTCGAAGCGCATACCCTCGGTGAGCTCGAGCTCCAGACCGAAGGTCTGGGACTCCTCGACCGTGATGACGCCTTCCTTGCCGACCTTGTCCATCGCCTCGGCGATGAGCTCGCCGATCTGGGTGTCGGCGGCGGAGATGGAGGCCGTCGAAGCGATCTGCTCCTTGGTCTCGACATCCTTCGCCTGCTCCAGCAGGGCACCGGAGACGGCCTCGACGGCCTTCTCGATACCGCGCTTGAGAGCCATCGGGTTGGCGCCGGCGGCGACGTTGCGAAGGCCCTCGCGGACCAGCGCCTGCGCCAGAACGGTCGCGGTGGTCGTACCGTCACCGGCGACGTCGTCCGTCTTCTTGGCGACTTCCTTGACCAGCTCAGCGCCGATCTTCTCGTACGGGTCCTCGAGCTCGATCTCCTTGGCGATGGAAACACCATCGTTGGTGATCGTGGGGGCGCCCCACTTCTTCTCGAGGACGACGTTGCGACCCTTGGGACCAAGGGTGACCTTGACGGCGTCGGCGAGCTGGTTCATCCCGCGCTCGAGACCGCGCCGTGCCTCCTCGTCGAACGCGATGATCTTGGCCATGTGAAGTGGTCCTCCCGGACTGGGGTGGAATCTCCAGGACCGCGCCCGCGCCCGCGACGGACGGCCTGCCGACCTCGTGGTTCCTTGCCCCACCCGGCCTGCGGGCCTCACCGACCCGGTCCTCGTTATCACTCTCACCTTCAGAGTGCTAACGCCAATGATTAGCACTCGACCCATGCGAGTGCAAGCGGCTCAGGATGATCCGCAGGTGGGAGCAGGTGGGAAGAGAGCGCACGGACGGCGCGTACGGGGTGCGGGCGTGCCGAAGGGCCCGCACCCCGTGGGGTACGAGCCCTTCGGAAGAAGAACGTCGCTGCAGTAAGTCGGCGCGTGCTTCAGCCGGTCGCCAGTCGGACCATGTCCGCCTGCGGCCCCTTCTGGCCTTGCGAGATCTCAAAATCGACCCGCTGACCCTCTTCCAGGGTGCGGTAGCCGTCCATCTGAATCGCGCTGTAGTGGACGAAAACATCCGCACCACCGTCGACCGCGATGAAGCCGTACCCCTTCTCCGCGTTGAACCATTTGACGGTGCCCTGAGCCATGCCTAACTCCCCTATTACTGGCCCTTGCACAGACCCGCACTTCGCGGATCCGGGTCAGACCTCACCCCCCAACGGTTGGGGGTGTGCGCCGGAACGCGTCGACCGCGGCTGAATGTATCCGTCCAACTGCCGTCTGCAACAGGTCAATCCGACGAGAATTCCGGGCACGACCGATCGGGAATATGTGAAGAATTCACGAAGATTCAGGGCAAGTCGGGCCCCATGAATGCCATAAAAGGCTCAAAAAGGCGGGGCACTTTGGCTACTTCTTGTCGGGCTTCGGGCGGGATCTCAATGCGCCCGGCGTGCGGATCGAAGCAGGTTCCCCAACTGTACCGCGCTCAACCATACAGAATTGCCCCTTCCGCTTCTCTCACGGAGGGGGCAATTCGATGAACTCTCGGTGACGGCCGTTACCGAAGGTAATGATCAGCCCTCGGCGCGGCTCCCGACGGTCAGCCGCCGGCGACGGCGGGAATGATCGACACCCCGGCCCCGTCCGGCGTCGCCGTCTCCAGCCCCTGCTCGAAGCGGACGTCGTCGTCGTTCACGTACACGTTGACGAACCGCCGCAGCTGCCCCTGGTCGTCCAGGACCCGGGCGGCGATCCCGGCATGGTTCTTCTCCAGATCGGCGATGACCGCACCAAGAGTCCCACCCTCAGCAGAAACCTCGGCCTTGCCGCCCGTATAGGTGCGCAGGATGGTGGGGATACGAACGTTGACGCTCATGGGGTTAGACCTCCGTCGGAGTGGGCGGCCCCGTCAGGGGCGCGGGGAACTGCGCGGTCTTTGACTTCTGGGGGCGCGGGGAACTGCGCGGTCTTTGTCTTTAGGGGGCGCGGGGAACTGCGCGACCAGCCCCCGCCGGCCCGCAGCGAAGGAACAACGACTAGCCGAGCCCAGCCTCACGGAAGGAATCCAGGTTCGGCCGGATCGTCGCGGTCAGCCCCGTGTCGGAAGCAACCGCGTCCAAGGTCTTCAGACCGTCCCCGGTGTTGAGCACAACAGTGGTCAGACTCGGATCCAGCAGACCGTTCTCGATCAGCTTCTTCGCCACCCCCACCGTCACACCACCGGCGGTCTCCGCAAAGATCCCCTCCGTACGCGCCAGCAACTTGATCGCGTCGACCACCTGCTCGTCGTTCACGTCCTCCACGGCCCCACCCGTACGCCGGGCGATATCGAGAACGTAAGGACCATCCGCCGGGTTTCCGATCGCGAGCGACTTCGCGATCGTGTTCGGCTTCTGCGGCCGTACGACGTCGTGCCCGGCCTTGTACGCCACGGACACCGGCGAACAGCCCTCGGCCTGCGCACCGAAGATCTTGTACGGCTTGTCCTCGACGAGCCCGAGCTTGATCAGCTCCTGCAGACCCTTGTCGATCTTCGTGAGCTGCGAGCCCGAGGCGATGGGCACGACGAGCTGGTCGGGCAGCTGCCAGCCGAGCTGCTCACAGATCTCGTACGCCAGGGTCTTGGAGCCCTCCGCGTAGTACGGCCGCAGGTTGACGTTGACGAAGCCCCAGCCCTCGCCGGCCGGGTCGCCGATCAGCTCGGAGCAGAAACGGTTCACGTCGTCGTAGTTGCCCTCGATGCCGACGAGCTCGCCGCCGTAGACCGCGGCCATGACGACCTTGCCCTGCTCCAGGTCGTGCGGGATGAACACGCAGGACCGGAAGCCGGCGCGCGCGGCGGCGGCGCCCACCGCGCCGGCGAGGTTGCCGGTGGAGGAGCAGGAGAGGGTGGTGAAGCCGAAGGCACGCGCGGCCTCCAGCGCCTGGGCGACGACACGGTCCTTGAAGGAGTGCGTCGGGTTCCCGGAGTCGTCCTTCACGAAGAGCTTGCCGGCGTCGACACCCAGCTCGCGCGCGAGGTTGTCGGCCTGGACGAGCTTGGTCCAGCCGGGGTTGATGTTCGGCTTGTCGGCCACGTCCGCCGGGACGGGCAGCAGCGGCGCGTACCGCCAGATGTTCGCGGGGCCCGCCTCGATCCGCTTGCGGAGCTCTTCGGCGTCGTAGGCCGAGAAGTCGTACGCGATCTCCAGCGGGCCGAAACACTCCTCGCAGGCGAAGACCGGACCGAGCGGGACGCGGTGGCCGCATTCACGGCAGGAAAGCGCGGCGGCCGGTCCGAGGTCGACGGAGTTCGCGGCGGGGGTGGAGTTCGTGGTGCTTGCAACTGTCTGCGCAGCCATGGAGGCGAGGCCCTTTCTCCTCATCTTCCTCACGACGCACTTCGCCGTGAGACGGATTTGGCACCTTCCCGAGCCGGGAGCCTCGCTGCGCTGATCGACGATGATCAGGACGAGACCGGCTGGAGGGTTGCCGGGGCTTCAACGGGCCGTATCCCTCTGCCCCTCTGGATGAGCGGTATTCAGTTGTGGTTCTGGCTCTGGTTTTGGTTGTGCACGCAACGACCCCCGACATGCGATGGTCATCAGCGTTGTTCAAGACTGTAACCGAAGGCCTGGATGGTGGAGAGAGCCGTCCGAACCGCGAGATGACAGTGACGCACCCGACAGTGCCTCGCGCCGGGCACACGCATCCCAATGAACGCAAGGGAGAGCCGCACGTGCTGGAAGACGTCGAGCGCTGGCTGAGCACGCGCTCCTGGTCCGTAGAGGACCGCCCGCTCAAGAATCTCATCGCCGCGAAGCGTGCCACCGGCTCCACGGTGAGTGTCGTACTGCCCGCGCTCAACGAGGAGGAGACCGTCGGCGAGATCGTCGCGATCATCCGCCGTGAGCTGATGACCAGGAAGGTGCCGCTCGTCGACGAGATAGTGGTGATCGACTCGGGTTCGACGGACCGCACCTCCGAGGTCGCCGCCGAGGCGGGCGCCCGCGTCGTGCACCGGGACGAGATCCTGCCCCGAATCCCCGCCGTCCCCGGCAAGGGCGAGGTGCTCTGGCGCTCGCTGCTCGTCACCAGCGGGGACATCGTCGCCTTCGTCGACGCGGACCTGAAGGAGTTCTCGGCGGACTTCGTCTCCGGGATCGTCGGCCCGCTCCTCACCGAACCGGGCGTGGATCTCGTCAAGGCGATGTACGACCGCCCGCTGGGCTCCGCGGCAGGTCAGGGGGGTCGGGTCACCGAGCTCATGGCCCGCCCGCTCCTCAACATGCACTGGCCGCAGCTGGCCGGCTTCGTCCAGCCGCTGGGCGGGGAGTACGCGGCCCGCCGCTCCCTCCTCGAACAGCTCCCGTTCCCCGTCGGGTACGGCGTCGAGCTGGGCATGCTGGTCGACGCGCTGCATCTGGTGGGCCTGGACGCCCTGGCCCAGGTCGACGTCGGCGTCCGCAGACACCGCCACCAGGACGGCCAGGCCCTGGGCCGCATGTCCGCCGCGATCTACCGCACCGCCCAGCTCCGCCTGGCCCGCGGCCACATGATCCGCCCCTCGCTCACCCAGTTCGAACGAGGCGAAAACGGCTTCGAGCCGCGCACGTACTCGGTGGACATGGAGGAGAGGCCGCCGATGGCGGAGATCGAGGAGTACGTGGAACGCAAGGCGGCGTAGCGCTCCGCGGGGTGCGCCGTTGTTGTGTGCGGCGCCGTGAGGGCTGGTCGCGCCCCGCGGCGGAGCCGCAAATGTCACCGCCCCGCGCCCCTTAAAAGCCAAAAGACTGCGCAGTTCCCCGCGCCCCTTGAAGGGGCGCGGGGAACTGCGCGATCAGCCCCCACCGGCCCGCAGCCAACCGACAACCCCGCCCCCACGGCGAGTGGGAACGTTTGAGCGTTTACAGCGGGGGCTAGATTTCGTGTCATGGTCTCCACCCGCGGCACCCACAACATCCTGGTCGCCTCCAATCGCGGCCCGGTCTCGTACACCCAGGACGAGACCGGCACGCTCACGGCCAAGCGCGGCGGAGGCGGCCTGGTCTCCGGCCTCTCCGCGATCGGCCCGGACGCGGGCGCCCTGTGGGTGTGCTCGGCCCTCGGCGACGGCGACCGCGAGGCCGTACGACGCGGCGTGGGCGAAGACGGCGTACGGATGCTGGACATCGACGCCGACACCCACGCCGCCGCGTACAACGACATCGCCAACTCCGTGCTGTGGTTCGTCAACCACCTGCTCTACCAGACTCCGCTGGAGCCGGTCTTCGACAAGGAGTTCCGGCGCCAGTGGGCGGCCTACGAGACGTACAACCACGCCTTCGCCGAGGCGCTGGCCGAGGAGGCGGCGGAGGGCTCGGCCGTCCTCGTGCAGGACTACCACCTGGTCCTCGTCCCGCGGATGCTCCGCGAACTCCGCCCCGACCTGCGGATCGGGCACTTCTCGCACACGCCGTGGGCTCCGCCGGACTACTTCCGGCTGCTGCCGGACGACATCGCGGCGAAGGTGCTCGGCGGAATCCTCGGCGCGGACCGGGCCGCGTTCCTCACCCAGCGGTGGGCGGACGCGTTCACGGACTGCTGTCACGCCGTCCTGGGTCCCGGGATCCCCTCCGGTACGCGGATCGGGGTGCACGGTCTCGGGGCGGACGCGGACTTCCTGCGCGAGCGCTCGCACCGGCCGGACGTGGACGAACGGCTGGCGGTACTGCGCGAGCAGATCGGCACGGCTCCCGACGGCAGCGCCCGTAAGGCGATCGTGCGGGTCGACCGGACCGAGCTGTCCAAGAACATCGTGCGCGGACTGCTGGCGTTCCGGGAGCTGCTGGAGGAGCGGCCGGAGTGGCGCGAGCGGGTGGTGCACGTGGCGTTCGCGTACCCGTCGCGGCAGGACCTCGCGGTCTACCGCGACTACACGGCCGAGGTGCAGAGGGTCGCGGACGAGATCAACTCCCTGTACGGGACGCCCGGTTGGACCCCGATCCTGCTCAACCTCAAGGACGACTTCGCCCGTTCCCTTGCCTCCTACCGGCTGGCGGACGTGGCCCTCGTCAACCCCATCCGGGACGGCATGAACCTCGTCGCCAAGGAGGTGCCGGTCGTGTCGGACGACGGGTGCGTGCTGGTGCTTTCGCGGGAGGCGGGGGCGTACGAGGAGTTGGGCGAGGATGCGGTCGTGGTGAATCCGTACGACGTTTCGGGCACGGCCCGGGCGTTGCACGAGGCGTTGACCATGCCGGCGGGTGAGCGGGCCGAGAGGACGAAGCGGTTGGCTGTGGCCGCGACCGCCTTGCCTCCGGCGCAGTGGTTCTTGGACCAGCTTCAGGCGCTGGACTCGTAGCTCGCCGGCGCGGGGTTGTTCGGACCGTGCGGGTGCGTGGGGGCTGGTCGCGCCCCGCGGCGGAGCCGCAAATGTCACCGCCCCGCGCCCCTAAAAGACTGCGCCGTTCCCCGCGCCCCTTAGTGCGCTAGCTCAGTTGCCAGGGCAGCCAGTAGGCGTACCACTCCCTCCGGGCCGTCCACCACCAGGTCCGCCCGGTCGGACAGTTCTGTCACCTCGTTGCTGCCGCTGCAGACGAGGAGGCCGGGGGTGCCGTCGGAGCGGAGTTTTTCGACGGCGGCGAAGGCGGGGAGGTCGCCGAGGTCGTCGCCGCAGTACATGACCGACTCGGCTCCGACGTCGCGTACGTACTCGCCGAGGGCGACGCCCTTGTCCATGCCCGCCGGGCGCAGTTCCAGCACCATTCTTCCCGGTTCGACGATCAGGCCGTGGCGGGCGGCGAGCTCGGCGAGGGGTTCGCGGAGGGCCTCGAAGGCGGCCTGGGGGTCCTGGGCGCGGCGGGTGTGGACCGCGACCGCCCTGCCCTTCTCCTCGATCCAGGTGCCCTGCCAGGCGCCGATGGCGTCCAGGAACCCGGGGAGTTCGGCGCGGGCCTCGGCGACGCCGGGATGGGGGGCGGGGGCCTGGACCGTGCCGGTGACGGCGTCCCAGCGTTCCGCCCCGTAGTGGCCGAGCACGACGAGGTGCTCCAGGCCCGGGACTCCGGCGAAGCCGCCGTGGCGTACGGCCACGCCGGCCGGCCTTCCGGTGACGACGGCGACGGAGGCGACCTTCGGGGCGAGTGCCGCCAGGGCGGGTACGGCGTCCGGGTGGGCGCGGGCCTGTTCGGGGTCCGGGACGATCGGGGCGAGGGTGCCGTCGAAGTCGAAGGCGAGGACTGCCCTGTCGGGCCGCGCGATGATGGCTTCGAGGCCGTCTCGGCCCGCCGGGGTCACGGGGGTCGGCATCGACGATGACTCGGGGTGACTGGCCATGCTGCGACCTTATCCGCGGGCACCAAGTCTTTCGCCCCCGCCGCCCCTACCCATTCCCGTCCCTTACTCGGGGGCCAGCTCCCGAACCCCCGCTCCTCAGACGCCGGAGGGGCTGGAGTACCGGTGGGTGGGCTGGGTTACTGCTCCCTCTCGGTCCTGCGCACATCCCTCACCCGGCGCAAGCGGTTGATCGTCACCGGGTCGTGGGCCAGGGCCCGCGGCGCGTCCAGGAGGGCGTTCAGGAGCTGGTAGTAGCGGACGGGCGCCAGCCCCAGTTCTTCGCGTATCGCCCGCTCCTTGGCCCCCGGAGTCGCCCACCCCCGCCGCTCCAACGCGAGAACGGCAAGCTCCTGGGGTGTCAGCTCCACGTCTTCCATGCCCAGCACGCTAGCGGAGCCCGGCAAAGGCGCCCCGACAGGGGCGCGGGGAACGGCGCAGTCTTTTAGGGGCGCGGGTAACGGCGCGACCAGCCCTCACCGGCCCGCACCCGACCAACAACCCAGACCAACCAGATCAACCAGATCAACCAGATCAACCAGCGGAGCTAAGACGCGCTCTCCTCCGCGGCAGCAGCCCTCTGCAGCTGCCCCAGGATCGCCGCCGGACTGCCCTTCGGGCCCACGGCCTTGCCTATCTGCTGCTTGATGTCCGCGCTGACGGACGCCCAGGACGTCTTGGCCACGGGATACAACTCGGCATTGGGCAACTCGTCGAGGAAACCGACGAGATCCGCGTCGGACTTGTCCGCGGACATCGCCTCGGACGCCGACGTGGTCACCGGCAGCAGGTCGTACTCGTGAGAGAACCTGAGCACGTTCTTCTCGCTGTAGACGTAGTCGAGGAAGTTCCCGACCTGCTCGGCATGCCCGGGCTGCTTGAACGCCATCATCCAGTCGGCGACGCCCATCGTCGCCTTGGACCGCCCGTTGATCCCGGGCATCGGCACCATGCCGAACTTCACGCCCTTCGCCGCGGCGGCCTGCATCAGCGTGGGGTGACCGTTCAGCATCCCGACCTCGCCGCGCGCGAACGCCGCAAAGGCCTCCGCACGGTTGAGATTCGCGGGCGCGACGGGTCCGGTGAGCCCCTTCTCGACCAGTTTCTCCTTGAGCCAGGTGAAGGTCTCGACGTTCTGCTTGGAGTCGATGCCGTACGACCCGACCGTGTCGGTGTAGCCGTCGCCGCCGCTCAGCAGCCACATCATCGTCTCGGCCTGCGCCTCCTCGGGCCCCAGCGGCAGCGCGTACGGGTACTTCACGCCACGCGACTTGAGGACCTCGGCGTCGGACGCGAGCTGGCTCCAGCTCTGCGGCGGGGTGAGGCCCGCGTCGCTGAAGAGCTTCTTGTTGTAGAAGAGCAGGCGGGTCGAGGAGGCGAACGGCATGCCGTACTGCGTCCGGTCTATCTCGCCGGCCTCGGTGAGCCGGCTCACGAAGTCGGCCTGGGTGTTGATGGAGAGCAGGTCATCGGCCTTGTAGAGCTGCCCCTTCGCGGCGTAGTCGGCGTACGCGCCGATCTGCGCCATGTCGGGTGCGTCACCGTCGGCGACCATCTTCTTGACCTTGGCGTCCACCTCGTTCCACGAGTAGACGCTCACCTCGACCTTGACCCCGGGGTTCTTCGCCTCGTACGCCTTGGTCAGTTCGTCCCAGTACTTCTGGGAGCTGTTCGCCTTGGAGTCGCCGTAGTCGGCCGCCACCAGTCGCAGCGTGACGTCCCCGGACCCGGAGGAACCGCCACAGCCGCCGAGGGCCGCCGTCATGCCCAGCGCGGACACCACCGCGATCAGACCTGTCACTCGCCGCTGCACCGCTGCCGCCCCAACCTTCTCGTCCCGCACTGCCGATTCACACGGCCGGTTCACCCGGCCCGCCCGCACGGCTCGTTCACACGTGCGATCTCATGCTTTCGATTCGCAATTTCGCTCTAAGGTCTACACCACGTGAGTGGACTAGACCTCTCACGGGGTAAGGGGCGACACTGTACCCGTGAGACATGTCATCGCCCTAGACGTGGGCGGCACCGGGATGAAGGCCGCCCTCCTGGGGGCGGTCGACGCCGCGCCCTCCGGGGGGACTCCCCCCGTGCTGCACCGGGCCCGTCGCGCCACGGGCCGGGAGCACGGTCCGGACTCCGTCGTCGAGTCGATCCTCGCCTTCGCCGCCGACCTGCGCGCGCACGGCGAGCGCCACTTCGGCGAGCCCGCGGCAGCCGTCGGGGTCGCCGTGCCCGGCATCGTGGACGCCGACCGCGGCATCGCCGCGTACTCGGCCAACCTCGGCTGGCGCGACGTACCCCTGCGGGACCTGCTCAGCCGGCGGCTGGACGGGATCCCGGTCGCCCTCGGCCACGACGTGCGCACCGGCGGGCTCGCGGAGGGCCGGATCGGCGCGGGCCAGGGCGCGGACCGGTTCCTGTTCGTGCCGCTCGGCACCGGCATCGCGGGCGCGATCGGCATCGACGGCCGAGTTGAGGCGGGCGCGCACGGCTTCGCGGGCGAGATCGGCCACATCGTCGTACGCCCCGGCGGTACCCCCTGCCCGTGCGGCCAGCGCGGCTGTCTGGAGCGGTTCGCGTCCGCCGCGGCGGTCAGCGAGGCCTGGGCCGAGGCGTCCGGCGACCCGGAGGCGGACTCAGTGGACTGCGCGAAGGCCGTCGGGTCCGGGGACCCGCGGGCCCTGGTGGTCTGGCAGGAAGCCGTGGACGCGCTGGCCGACGGGCTCGTCACCGCGCTCACCCTGCTGGACCCGCGAACCCTGATCATCGGTGGCGGTCTCGCCGAGGCCGGGGAAACCTTGTTCACACCGCTACGAGCCGCGGTCGAGCGACGCGTCACCTTCCAGAAACTCCCGTCCATCGTCCCCGCCGCACTGGGGGACACGGCCGGCTGCCTGGGCGCGGGCCTCCTGGCCTGGGACCTGCTGGGCACCCCTTCCCCTTCCAACCCCGCTTCGGAGGTAACCACCTGATGACCACTGAGCGCATCGCCCCTTCAGGGGCGCGGGGCAGTGACATTTGCGGCTCCGCCGCGCGGGCGCGACCAGCCCCCACCGACCCGCACGTAGTGGTCATCGCCGGTGCCAACGTCGTACTTCCCACCGGGACGGTGACCGGCGGCCGCGTGATCGTCGAGGGCACGCGGATCTCCGGGAGCGCTCCCGACAACGCACCCCGCATCGACCTGACAGGTCACTGGCTGGTCCCCGGCTTCGTCGACATGCACAACCACGGCGGCGGCGGAGCCTCCTTCACCTCGGGCACGGTCGAGGAGATCCTCAAGGGCATCCGCACCCACCGTCTGCACGGCACGACGACCCTCGTCGCCTCCACCGTCACCGGCGACATGGACGGTCTCGCCCAGCGCGCCGGACTCCTCTCCGAGCTGGCCGAGCAGGGCGACCTGGCGGGCATCCACTTCGAGGGCCCGTTCATCTCCCCGTGCCGCAAGGGCGCCCACTCCGAGGAGCTGCTGCGCGACCCGGACCCGGCGGAGGTCCGCAAGCTGATCGACGCGGCCCGCGGCCGGGCCAGCATGGTCACGCTCGCCACGGAACTGCCGGGCGGCATCGACTCCGTACGCCTCCTCGCCGAGCACGGCGTCATCGCGGCGATCGGCCACACGGACGCGACGTACGAGCAGACGGTGGAGGCGATCGACGCGGGCGCGACCGTGGCGACGCACCTCTTCAACGCGATGCCCACGCTCGGGCACCGCTCCCCCGGCCCGATCGCCGCCCTCCTTGAGGACGAGCGGATCACGGTCGAGCTGATCAACGACGGCGTGCATCTCCACCCGGCCTCCCTCCAGCTGGCGTTCCATCACGCGGGCGGCGACCGAGTGGCGTTCATCACGGACGCGATGGACGCGGCGGGCTTCGGCGACGGGCGGTACATGCTCGGCCCCCTGGAGGTCGAGGTCAGCGAGGGTGTGGCGCGGCTCGTGGAGGGCGGTTCGATCGCGGGCTCCACGCTCACGCTGGACCGGGCCTTCAAGCGGGCGGTGACCGTCGACCGGCTGCCGATCGAGGACGTCGTCGCGGCCATCGCGGCCAATCCGGCCAGGTCACTGGGCCTGTACGACCGGGTGGGCTCGCTGGAGCCGGGCAAGGACGCGGACCTGGTGGTACTGGACGCCGACTTCGAGCTCAAGGGCGTGATGCGCCGGGGCGAATGGGTGGTGGATCCCCAACTGGGGTGATTCACACCCGTGTTGCCGTACGGCGGTCGACCCTCGGGACTGGGCCGACCGCCGTTCCCTTTGGCATGATCGGGCCTCCGGAACAACCGGCAAGCGCGTTCCACGCGTCTACTTGACGAATCTCTTCGAGGGAGGCCGGCCCAGGTGATCCTCACGGTCACGCTGAACACCGCTCTCGACATCACCTATCGCGTACGGGGGCTGCGACCGCACACCTCGCACCGCGTCACCGAGGTGATCGAGCGGCCCGGCGGAAAGGGCCTGAACGTGGCCCGGGTGCTCGCGGCCCTCGGCCACGAGGTGACCGTGACGGGCTTCGTGGGCGGCGCCACCGGGCGGGCCATGCGGGAACAGCTCGTGGACACGCCTGATGTCGTCGACGCGCTGGTCCCGGTGAGCGGCTCGACCCGCCGCACGATCGCGGTGGCCGACACGGCGACCGGTGACACGACTCAACTCAACGAACCAGGACCGGAGATCACCCCCGCCGAGTGGTCCGCCTTCCAGGAGGCGTACGAGGTTCTGCTGCGCTCCTGTTCGGCGGTGGCCCTGTGCGGCAGTCTGCCTCCCGGGGTGCCGGTCGGGGCGTATACCCAACTCGTGCGCACCGCTCGGGCGTTGGCGGTTCCGGTGCTGCTCGACACGAGCGGGGAGCCGTTGCGGCGGGGAATCGCCGCACGGCCCGACATCGTGAAGCCGAACACGGACGAACTGGCCGAGCTGACCGGCTCGCACGACCCTTCGCAGGCCACCCGGGACGCTCGCCGACGCGGGGCGCACTCGGTCGTGGCGTCGCTGGGGGCGGAGGGGCTGCTGGCCCGTACGCCGGACGGGGACTGGCGTGCCGCTCCGCCGCGGGCCGTACGCGGCAATCCCACGGGTGCGGGTGACTCCGTGGTGGCGGGGCTGCTGTCGGGTCTGGTGGAGCGGCTGCCCTGGCCGGAGCGGCTTTCCCGGGCGGTCGCCTTGTCCGCGGCGACCGTACTGGCGCCGGTGGCGGGGGAGTTCGACCGGTCGGCGTACGAGGAACTGGTGAACCACGTGACCGTTGACCTTTTCCAGCGTCAGGTCGAGACGCGGTGAACAGCTCGAAAACTTCGTCGCTTTAGGTTTCTTCCGCCAAGTGCTCGGCCATGTCGCGTGTCTGATCTCACGTCACATTATTCACGCGCGCAACTGCAGGCCCTGCGTTAACCTTCGAAAGTCTGTCGATCAAGAAAAAGGAAATATGTCATGGGCATGATCAGAGCTGGTCTGACGATGACGGCTGTGGCCGGACTGCTGCTGGGCGGCACGCTCGCCACGCCGGCCGCGGCGGCCGATCCGAACACCTGCCCGCAAGGGTATGCGTGCGGATGGTCGGGGAAGAACAGGACCGGTGAGAGGAAGGTCAACTCTCTGACACCCGGCTGCTACGCCCTCAACCGGATCAACCGGTCCGTCTCGAACCAGACGAACTACCGTGTGGAACTCTGGAACGCCACCACTGGCTGCCAGCAGGGCACCAAGCTGGCCACACTGAAGCCGCACACCTACGCGGACAACCCCGGTGCCGTCAACTCAATCGCGGTCTACGCGCAATAGTGCCGCGAGCCCTCGTATCGAGGGCCGCTCCTGGAGTACATCGACGGTGCTTCGCCCGTGACCGGGCGGAGCACCGCGCTTCGGCCCCTACTTCCAGCCGCTCTCAAGCCGCAGCTGATCCAGATTGACATCGCACTGGTTTCCCGTCTCACAGGAAAGCCCGATGACGTTGGTGCCCTTGTTCAGCTGGATGTTGGCCCACGTCTCCGTCCAGCCCTTCTCGTAGTCACCCTCGGCGGCCTTGGAGAAGTTCGCCAGGTTGAGCGGGCGGCTCTGCGCCTGGCCGTTGATCGTGAGAGTGGCGTCGGCGTCCTTGCCGGGCACGCCGTAGTTGACGAACAGCGTGTACTTGCCGCTCTTGGGGATGTCGTTCATGTTCCAGGTGACCGACGCGCCGACCTGGTTGAAGCCCGCCACATAGATACCGCCCGCGGCCTCGGCTCCCTTGATGTCCGACGCGGTCGACACGCCGGGGCCCAGCTTCAGGGCCTTCGCGTCGATCTCCGGCAGGTCCGCCGGGTCCGCGGCCGGCTTCGACGCCTCCTTGCTCGGCTCGGCGCTGTCGCCGGCCGACGGGGTCGAGCCCGACGCCTCGCCGCCCTTGTCGTCGTCCGAGTCGCCGCCGAGCATCGCGATGCCGATGCCGATCACGACGGCCGCCACGACGGCGACGGCGCCGATCAGCAGGCCCTTGGTATTGGGACCGCGGCCCCGGCCGCCACCGCCGTGGCCATGACCCTGGTCGGGCATCGGCTGGTACGTGGTGGGCTCGCCGCCGGTGAAGGCCTCGGGCCCCGAGTGGTTCGCGTTCGGCTGGCCGTACGTCCCCTGCTGCTGGGGCACCTGCCCGTACTGCGCGGTGGGGGCGGTCGGTGCGGCGGACTGGCCGTACTGGCGCTCGCCGACCGGCCGCACCCTGTTGACCGAGCCGGGGTAGCCGTAGCCACCCCCGCCGCTCGGCGGCTGGGCTCCGGCGGCCTGCCCGTCGGCGTACAGATAGCCGAACGGGTCGTCGTCCTCGGGCGTGCTCGCGCCGTTGTTGCCGGGCGTCATCCCTAGGTCTCCTAGCGGGTGCGGTTCAGATGCGGTACGGGGGATCGAAAGGCGAGCCTACCCTCCCCCAATCTCGAATTCACTCGACCGGGGGGACCCCCATCGGCTGCCCCAAACGGGTGACTCAGCTCGCATCGCATCGCTGACCTGGGGATCAGCCCGCACGCCTGTGCGCTCTGGGACGAGACCGTTTCTCTATGTACATCCGCTCGTCGGCGGACTGCAACACCTCGTCCGCCGTCATGCCGCAGTGTGCCCACCCGATACCGAAGCTGGCACCGACTCGCATCGCCCGGCCGTCGACCCTGATGGGCTGGATGATCTCGTTCCGCAGGCGTACCGCGAGGTCCTGCGCGTCGGCGCGGCCGAGACCGTCGGCGAGCACCACGAACTCGTCGCCGCCGAGCCGCGCGACCGTGTCCCCGTCACGCACGGCGCCGCCGAGCCGCCGGGCGACCTCGATGAGCACCGCGTCGCCGGCGTTGTGCCCGAAGCGGTCGTTGATCGACTTGAAGCCGTCCAGGTCGCAGAAGAGGACCGCGAGCCCCTTCGTCCCGTCGTCCCGCTCCCCCTCCGGGGCGACGGTGTGCACATGGTGGTCGTAGGCGTCGAACGCCTCGGGGCCCGGCCGGTAGTCGAAGCCGTGCCCGTTCGCGTCGTACACACCGACCGCGGCGTGGTCGGCCGGCCCGTGCCCGTACGCGGCGTCGATCGTGTCGACCACGCCGGGCTCGATCGCCGCGGGGCGTGCGCACAGCCTGGCGCCGAGCCGGGAGCGCAGCTCCGCGGAGTTGGGCAGGCCGGTGAGCGAGTCGTGCGAGGCCCGGTGGGCGAGCTGCAGCTCGCGGCGCTTGCGGTCCTCGATGTCCTCGACGTGGGTGAGCAGGAACCGCGGCCCGTCGGCGGCGTCCGCGACCACGCTGTTGCGCAGCGACACCCAGAGGTACGTGCCGTCGCGGCGACAGAGTCTGAGTTCGGCCCGCCCGCCCTCGGCGGAGGTCCGCAGCAGGGTGCCGATGTCCTCGGGGTGGACGAGGTCGGAGAAGGAGTAGCGGCGCATCGAGGAGGCGGGGCGGCCCAGGAGGCGGCACAGGGCGTCGTTCGTGCGCAGGATCCGGCCGTGCTGGTCGCCGCCCATCTCGGCGATCGCCATGCCGGACGGGGCGTACTCGAAGGCCTGCCGGAAGCTCTCTTCACTGGCGCGCAGCGCCTGCTGCTCCCGCTCCAGGCGGACGAGCGCGCGCTGCATGTTGGCTCGTAGACGCGCGTTGCTGATGGCGATGGCGGCCTGGAACGCGTACATCTGCAGGGCCTCGCGGCCCCACGCGCCGGGGTGCCGGCCGTTGCGCGGCCGGTCCACGGACAGGACGCCGATCAGTTCGCCGCAGGAGCCGCCGGGGACTCCCGGGGTGTACATGGGCGCGAAGAGGCGGTCGGCGGGGTGCCACTCGTCCTCGAAGCGCGGTGCGGGCCCGTCGGTGTACCACTGCGGGACGTCGTCCTCGTCGAGGACCCAGCCCTCCGTGTGCGGTATGAAGCGCAGATCGCCCCACGCCTCGCCCATGGTGAGCCGGCGCTCCCAGGAGGTGCGGGAGCCGACGCGTCCGGTGATGAGCGCCTCGGCGGCGGAGTTCCCGGCGAGGGCGGCGACCACGAGATCACCGTCGGGCTGTACGAGGTTGACGCAGGCGAGTTCGTAGCCGAGGCCGGTCACGACGCCGTCGGCGACGGTCTGCAGCGTGTCGGCAAGGCTGCGGGCCGTGTTCATGTCCGCCATGACCTGATGCAGCTGCCGCAGGGTCGCAAGACGGACGTACGGCTCCGACTCGGTCTCCATGCTCGCTCTCCCCGAGACGCTCGACAGCAACTCCAGAGTTATCCAGGCTTCTCGTCGGTACTCATCGCCTACTGATCGACTACTGATCGCCTACTGGTCACTCACCGACCGCTTACCGGCCGGTCCCACTGATCGCCTACTGCTCGCAGCGTCCCCGCCACTGAATCACAGCGCGCTGCCCACTCGGTACACAGGGTCAACAAAATATGGCACCTGTGACTCAAGTCACAGGTGAAGATGAACAATTGAGTAGAGTTTCTGTGTTTTCACCGTGCGTTTACTGAACGCAAATTGGTGGGAGATGTGCGCGCGCCTGATAGGAGGCACAAGTCACACTCCTTCCTCGGTCCTAGGACCCGGTTCGGCCCCTGGCCCGATGTGTCGCACGGACGCCGGACAATAGCGTCTTCCCGTGCTGAACACTCCCTCTGCCGCTCCTTCCGCCCCGTCCGTGCATGCTGAGGGGGTGAGCAACGACGAGTTCCGCGCCGCCATGTCCCGGCTGGCCGCGGGTGTGGTCCTGGTGACCGCGCACGAGCCGCAGCCGGACCCGGAGGGCCCCAGCGGCGAGGACGTCGGCATGACGGCGACCTCCTTCATGTCCGTGTCCCTGGACCCGCCCCTCGTCATGGTCGGCCTGCGCGAGGGCTCCCGCATGGACGACCTGCTCGACGAACAGCCCCTGTGGGCCGTCTCCGTCCTCGCCGACAGCCAGCGCCAGATCGCGGGCCGCTTCGCCATGAAGGGCCGTATCTCCGACCGTCTCCTCTTCGAGGACCTCCTGTGGGTACGCGGTGAGGTGTCCGGGGCCCCGCTGATCGGCGGTGCCCTGGCGACCCTGGAGTGCCGGACCGAACAGCGGGTGACCGCCGGGGACCACACGCTGGTCATCGGCCGCGTCCTGACGTCCTCGGCACCGAACACGGAGAGCGGGCCGCTGACGTACTTCCGGGGCCGGTACCGGCAGTTGGGGTAGCCGTTGTCGGGGTGTCGGCGGGCCGCCTCACCCCTCCAGGAAGGTGACGTCGAGCCCTTCCAGCCGCTCCGGCTCCCGGACGATGTCGATCACCGCGATCCGGCCGTGCACGACTGTGAAGGACAGCACGCTGGCCAGGCGCCCCTCCACGAGGCCCACGACGCCGACGGCCCCGTTGACCAGGGCGTGCCGTCCAACAGCGGCCAGCCGCCCGAACGTGATCGCACCGGATGCCACGGCCGCCGCGCCGGTCGTCACCC
>NZ_JAPWHT010000124.1:0-23819 GCF_027270795.1 Streptomyces sp. ActVer | reverse complement strand
ACGGGATCGAGGCGACCCGGCTCATCGCCGCCGACTTCGTGGACATCACCAAGGTCAAGCCCAACGTGAGCACAGTGCGCAAGTCGTCGAAGGCGTCCAAGGGCACCTTCGTCACCAAGTGCGGGGTGAACGCCAACAAGCTGTACAACAGCGACAACGTCATCGTCGCGCCCGGTGTCACCAACGGCGCACACCACAAGCACGACTACGTCGGCAACCAGGACAACAACGCCTTCACCACCGACGAGGACTTCGCCAGGGCCGACACCAGCTGCAAGAACAAGGGCGACAAGTCCTCCTACTACTGGCCGGTGCTGCGCCTGCAGGACGGCACCAAGGAGTTCGACGCCGACCAGCAGGGCGGCGGGGCCGAAGGCAACACCGGCCGTATCCTGACGGCCAAGCAGGCCACGCTGGACTTCGTGGGCAGCCCGCGCGGCAAGGTGGTGGCGATGCCCAAGTTCCTGCGCATCATCACCGGTGACGCCAAGGCGTTCACGAACGGCCCGGCCAACGCCAACGCCTCCTGGAGTTGCACGGGCTTCGAGAACAAGGTGCAACTGAAGGACAAGTTCCCCCTCTGCCCGTCGGGCAGGGACGTGGTGCGCACCTTCAAGTTCCAGAGCTGCTGGGACGGCTCCAACATCGACAGCGCCAACCACCGTACGCACGTGGCCTTCGCCGACGCCAAGGGCAACTGCCCGAGCGGCTTCAAGGCCATTCCGCAGCTGGTGCAGCGTCTGGTGTACGACGTGGACGCGCCCAGCCTGAAGGACAACGGGAAGACCCGTCCGTTCTTCGCCGTGGACAGCTTCCCCGAGCAGGCGCACAAGCCGGTCACCGACCACGGTGACTTCATCAACGTGTTCGACCAGAAGGTGACGAACAAGATGGTCCAGTGCATCAACTCCGGACGCAGGTGCAGCTGAGTCCGAACAGCGGGTCTAGTTAGCTAGTCAGCTGTACAGGGGTGGGCGTCGTGCGAACGGCGCCCACCCCGGCGCGTTTACGGCGCCACCCCACCGCTTTCGGGGCGCAGGGTGGGTCGACCGCCTAGGCTTCCGGTCGGCACCGGAACCGGCACAGACCCCAGGAGTGCACACCGTGTTCGACCCCGCACCTGAGCACCCGTACCCCGACGGCCACCACCCGGACGGGGCGCCGACGCCGCACGCACTGCTCGAACCCGTCCTCGGCCTCCTGGGTTCCTGGCACGGCCGGGGCAAGGGCGAGTACCCGACGCTCTCCGGGGACTTCACCTACGCGCAGGAGGTGACCTTCAGTCATGACGGCCGCCCCTTCCTGCGTTACGAGGCCAGGGCCTGGCTGCTCGACGCCGATGAGGCTCCGCTGCGTCCGTCGGCCAGGGAGAGCGGCTGGTGGCGGCTGCAGCCCGACGGCCGGGTGGAGGCACTGATCACCCAGCCCACCGGCATCGCCGAGATCATGGTCGGCCGCGCGGCCGACAGGACGGTCGACCTCTCCACCCACCAGGTGGCTCTCGCCCCCACCGCCAAGAAGGTTGACGCCACCCGCCGCCGCTACACCCTGACCGACGACGACACGCTCACGTTCGACCACGACCTGGAGGCGGTCGGCCAGCCCATGCAACACCACCTCTCGGCGCTGCTGCACCGCAAGGCCGACGACGGCTCCGGCCGACGGTTCGCAGGGCGTTGAGCAGGAGTGACGTCCCCACGCCGAACCGAACCCGGAGATCGAGGAAGACCATGACCAGCATCGCCATCATCGGAGCCGGACCCGGACTGGGGGCGGCCGTCGCGCGGCGCTTCGGGCGTGAGGGCTTCGACGTCGCGCTCATCGCCCGCGACCACGAGCGGACGAACGCCCTCGCCACCGAGCTGGGCCGCGAGGGCGTCACGGCCCGGGGCTTCGCCGCCGACGTACGGGACCCGAAGGCCCTTGCCGCCGCCCTCGACGCGGCGAACGCGACTCTGGGGCCGGTCGAGGTCCTGCAGTACAGCCCGGTCCCGCAACGGGACTTCATGCTGCCCGTTCTGGAAACCACCCACGCCGACCTCACCGGCCCGGTCGAGTTCTCCGTCTACGGGCCCGTCGTCGCCGTACAGCAGGTGCTCCCCGGCATGCGCGCCCTGGGCCGCGGCACCGTCCTCTTCGTCAACGGCGGCACCGCGGTCGTCCCCCACCCCGACCGCGCCGGCACGTCCATCGCCTTCGCCGCGGAGAGCGCGTACGGCCATCTGCTGCACGACGCGCTCGGCGGCGAGGGCATCCATGTCGCCCAGCTGATCGTCCCCGGCGCGATCATCGCCGGACACCACCGGAAGGACCCGGCCGTGCTCGCGGACACCTTGTGGGGGATCCACCAGGAGCGGCACGGGTTCCGGCACTACGCCGACGACCTCGACTCCTGACTGACGGCCGGTCGGTGACCCGGGCGGCGTAGCCCGTGGCTCAGGCGGTCGACTCCGTGGCCTGGACGGTGGACTCCGTAGCTAGGCGGCGGACTCCGCCGGGCGGGGGACGAGCCGCATCGTGGTGGAGTTCGCCTCGGGGCCGGTGATGGCCTTGATGATGTTCGCGGCGTAGTGGTCGTACTTGGCGCGGTAGGCCGCGTCGACCTCGTCGTTGAGGGCGGGATCGGCGTCGACGAAGGTCACGTCCTTGTCCACGCCACCGGCCTGGATACGGCCCTGCAGCCGGGCACGGGTGCCCCGGTACCAGGCGGCCGTCGGCCCGTTGACGGACCGTACGCAGATGTCGTCGCCGACGCGGACGACCCAGATGGTCCGCCAGCTGCCCGGCGATCCGTCGCGCCGCAGGGAGACGACACGCAGCTCCTCGGCGTTCTCGATCCGGGCGAGTTCGTCATTCGGCCAAGTCGTCATCGACGGTCTCCTTGTCGCTACCGGTGTGCCGCCTTCGGAACCAGACTCACCGCCGCGCTCGGCACCGGCAACAGCACGGCGCTCAATGGGCTGACGGCGGGCCGGCGGGCGTCGCGGATACCGAGGGTGATCCCGCGGGCGAGGCGCTGTTCGCCCTGGTCGGCGAGCGGGGCGGGCGCCCGCGGGCGGAGGCAGACGGTCGGGTGCGGCCAACGTCCATGACTCCGGGGGGAGTTCACGCCGCACCACTCTGGCGCGCGTGCGATCACTTGGGCTACCGTCGGTAACACCTTGCCGTCGCAGCGGCATCTCTGGCGTCTCCCGCCCCCTCCGCACCTCCTCCGGAAGGCACCCCATGGAGAATTCAGCAGCCACGGCTGCCATCACGCGCCGCCGTGCCCTGACGGTGGCGGGCGGCACGCTCGCCGGCGCCGCCCTGGCCCAGTCGGCCGGATCCGCCTTCGCCGCCTCGGCGCCGGACGCGGACGCGATCGTCGTCGGCGGCGGGCTCGCCGGGCTGGTCGCCACGGCGGAGCTTGCCGCGGCGGGCCGCAAGGTACTGCTCCTGGACCAGGAACCGGAGACGAACCTCGGCGGCCAGGCGTTCTGGTCCTTCGGCGGTCTGTTCCTCGTCAACTCCGACGAGCAGAGACTCATGGGAATCAAGGACACCCAGGAGCTGGCCTGGCAGGACTGGCTGGGCACGGCCAGCTTCGACCGCGGCATCACCGACCCGAAGGGCCAGGACCACTGGGCCTACAAGTGGGCCGAGGCGTACGTCGACTTCGCCTCCGGTGAGAAGCGCTCCTGGCTCGCCGGCCTCGGGGTGCAGTGGTTCCCGATCGTCGGCTGGGCCGAGCGCGGCGGCGGCCTCGCGGACGGACACGGCAACTCCGTGCCCCGCTTCCACGTCACCTGGGGCACGGGACCGGCGGTCGTCGAGCCGTTCGAGAAGAAGGTGCGCGCCGCGGTCGAGGACAACAAGGTGTCCTTCAAGTTCCGGCACCGCGTCGACGGGCTCGTGACCACGGGCGGCGCCGTCACCGGCGTACGCGGCGCGATCCTGGAGCCGAGCAGCGCCGCCCGCGGCAAGCCCAGCTCCCGCACGGTCGTCGGCGAGTTCGAGCTGCGCGCCCCGGTCGTGATCGTCACCTCCGGCGGCATCGGCGCCAACCACGATCTCGTACGCCAGAACTGGCCGGCCCGTCTCGGCACCCCGCCGAAGACCATGATCACCGGCGTGCCCGCCCACGTGGACGGCCGCATGCTCGCGATCACCGAGAAGGCGGGCGGCCGGATCGTCAACCCGGACCGCATGTGGCACTACACCGAGGGCCTCAGGAACTACGACCCGATCTGGCCGGGCCACGGCATCCGCATCCTGCCGGGCCCGTCGTCCATGTGGTTCGACGCCACCGGCAAGCGCTTCAGCGCACCGGACATGCCCGGCTACGACACCCTTCACACGCTCAAGTCGATCACTGACACCGGGTACGACTACTCCTGGTTCGTGACCACCCAGAAGATCATCGCCAAGGAGTTCGCGCTCTCCGGCTCCGAGCAGAACCCGGACCTCACCGAGAAGAACATCTGGATGCTCCTCTCGCGCATCTGGCAGACCCCGGAGCCGATCGAGAAGTTCAAGAAGAACGGCGTGGACTTCGTCGTCGCCACGACACTGTCCGAACTCGTCCGCGGCATGAACAAGTTGACCGGGGACGGCCTGATCGACCTGAACGACCTCCAGCGGCAGATCGACGCGCGCGACCGGGAGATGGACAACCCCTACTCCAAGGACGCCCAGGTCATGGGCATCCGCAACGCCCTCTCCTACCCGGGGGACACCCTCAGCCGCACGGCCGCCGCCCACAAGATCATGGACAGCGGTGCCGGACCGCTGATCGCCGTGCGCCTCAACATCCTCACCCGCAAGACCCTCGGCGGCCTCCAGACCGACCTCTCCGGTCGCGTCCTGAACGCGGCCGGCGAAGCCGTACCCGGTCTGTACGCGGCCGGAGAGGTGTCGGGATTCGGCGGAGGCGGCGTCCACGGATACCGCTCCCTGGAGGGCACGTTCCTCGGCGGCTGCCTGTTCTCCGGCCGCACGGCGGGACGGGCCGCGGCAGCGGCGACCGGGTCCTGAGACTCACCTCGACGCGGTGCCGACGTGGTGCCGAGTGATGTGGTGCCGGCGTGGAGATCAGTCCCGCGCCGGTGCCTGAAGCTTCGCGAGCGTCAGTACCTCGCCGCCGATTCCCCATCCGCCGTCGGTGACCTCCTCGACCAGTACGAGGGTGGTGGCGCGGGCGCGTTCACCGTAGATCTCGACGTAGAGCTCGGTGGTGCGGGTGATGATCTGCTCCTTCTGCTTCTCGGTGAGGGTGTCGGCGGGCACCTTGAAGTTCGCGAACGGCATGTTCGTTCTCATTCCTGTGATTGCTGATGGGTGGTGGCTGTTACCTGTGGTGCCGGGATGGGCGGCCGTCAGACGATGCCGCCGTTGGCCCGGACGACCTGTCCGTTGATCCAGTGGCCGGCCGGGGAGGCGAGGAACGCGACGGTCTCGGCGATGTCGGCAGGGGTGCCGAGGCGTTCCAGCGGAGGCTGTGCGGCCAGCCGGGCGATGGTCTCCTCGTCCTTGCCGTCGAGGAACAGATCGGTCGCGGTGGGGCCGGGGGCGACGGCGTTCACCGTCACGTCCCGGCCGCGCAGTTCGCGGGCGAGGATCATCGTCAGCGCCTCCACCGCCCCCTTGCTCGCGCTGTAGGCCCCGTACGTGGGAAACGCGAGACCGACGACGGACGTGGAGAAGGTGATGATCGTGCCGCCCGGCCGGATCCGCCGGGCGGCCTGCTGGGCGACGACGAACGTGCCGCGGATGTTGGTGCGGTGCAGCGCGTCCAGATCGGCCAGGTCCAGGTCGACGACGGCCGCCGTGTGGGCCCGGCCCGCCGCGTGGACGACCACGTCGACTCCGCCGTACGTGGACTCGGCCAGGTCGAACAGCGCGGACATGTCGTTCTCGTCGGCGACGTCACCGCGCACGGCTATGGCCCGGCCGCCGGCCGCGGTGACCTCCTTGACCGCGGCTTCGGCGAGGTCCGCGTTGCCCGAGTAGCCGGACACGACCGCGAACCCGTCGGAGGCCAGACGGGCCACGGTCCGGCGGCCGATTCCGCGTGAGCCGCCGGTGACGACGGCGACGCGGGGGTGGGCATTCGGAATGGGCATGATGGCGATGGCTCCTTGCTGAGGTGTCTGCGGTATCGGTGAGCGCTGTTCCGCGACTTTCTCCACGGGCGCCCCGAGATCCACCATCGGCTGCTCTTCCCGCGTTAACCAGGGCTGTCTCCACCCTGGGGTCGGCATCCCCTGGCTCCGGATACGCGCGCGAGTGAGGATGTGGGGGTGACCTTTCCCGAACTGGCGGCATTCCTGAAGTCCCGGCGCAACCGTGTGAAGCCGGGTGATGTGGGGCTGCCGGTCGGCCCGCGCAGGCGTGTACCGGGGCTGCGCCGGGAGGAGGTCGCCCAACTGGCCGGCCTGTCGGCGGACTACTACACCGAACTGGAGCAGGGGCGCGGCGCTCAGCCCTCGGAGCAGACCCTGGCCGCTCTCGCCCGCGCTCTGCGGCTGGCCGGCGACGAGCGCGACCACCTCTACCATCTCGCGGACCGACGGGTGCCCCCGGCCGCGCACGGCCCGGCCGCCCATGTCCAGCCGGCGCTCCTCCGCCTCCTCGACCAGCTCACCGGTACGCCCGCGCAGGTCATCACCGACCTCCACGAGACGCTTGTCCAGAACGAGGCGGCGGCTGCCCTGATCGGCCGCCCTCCGGCCGTCCGCGGACCGGCGGCCAGCTTCGTCTTCCGCTGGTTCACCGACCCCGAGGCCCGCTCCATCTATCCGGTCCCCGACCATCCGCGCCAGTCCCGGGCCTTCGTGGCGGACCTGCAGGTGGTCGCCGCCCGACGGGGTCGCGATGCCGAGGTGACCCGGATGATCCGCGAACTACGCCGTCGCAGTACGGAGTTCACGGAGCTGTGGGACACCCACGACGTGGGCCTGCGCAGGAACGACCACAAACGCATCGTCCACCCCGGCCTCGGCGTCATCGAGGTCGAGTGCCTCACCCTCTTCAGCGAGGACGGCCGCCAGCGCCTCCTCTGGTTCACGGCCCCGCCCGGCAGCCGCGCCGCCGAGCAACTGCGGCTCCTGTCCGTCATCGGCACCCAGGACATGACTGAGCCGACCCCTCTCCGGCCGTGAACCAAACTCACGGCGACGCGCGCCAACCCTTCAACTGCCTTGCGGCGAACGACGTAATGTGACCCGTCATGAAGGATTCGGTTCGGTTCATGAGGGGCTCAGGGGTATGGGGGACGGCGGCTCGTTAGGCGACCTCGTGGTCGCGGCGCGGGACCGGGCGTTCGTCGGGCGGGCGGCGGAACGGGCGATGTTCCGGTCCGCGTTGGCGGGGGACCCCCACGGTTCTCCGGTGCTGTATCTGCACGGGCCCGGTGGAATCGGCAAGTCCACGCTGCTCAGGCGGCTCGCGCTGGAGGCGCGGGAGGCGGGACGGCTGGTCGTCGAGGTCGACGGCCGTACGGTTCAGGCGACGCCCGACGACTTCGAGCAGGCCGCCGGAAAGGCGATCGGCGAGCCCGGGTCGGTGCTCCTGGTCGACGCCTTCGAGCACTGTCAGGGCCTGGAGCACTGGTTGTGGGAGCACTTCCTGCCGCGGCTGCCGCTGGGCACGGTCGCGGTGGTCGCCGGGCGCTCGGCCCCCGATCCGCGCTGGGTCGCCGACCCGGGATGGGCCGACCTGATGCACGTCGTGCCGCTGCGGAACCTGGCCCGGGGCGACGCCGCCACCTTCCTGCGGGTACGCGGCGTCCCGGACGGGGCACACCACGCGCTGCTGTCCTTCACCGGCGGCAATCCGCTGGCCCTGTCCCTGGCCGCCGCGGTCGTCGTGCGGCAGGACGCGGACGGTACGGCCAGGGCGGCCGACTGGGCGCCCGGCCGGGACGTGATCGCGACGCTGCTGCCACGACTCGTGGGCGATCCGCCGAGCCCCGCACACCGCACCGCGCTGGAGGTCTGCGCCCAGGCCGACGTCACCTCCGAGGCCCTCCTGCGGGCGATGATGGGCGAGCGCGCCCCCGAACTGTTCGCCTGGCTGCGCACCCAGCCCTTCATCGAATCCACCCCGGCGGGGCTCTTCCCGCACGACGTGGTGCGCGAGGTACTGGCAGCCGACCTGCGCTGGCGCGACCCGGACGGATTCGCCGCCCTGCGCCGACGGATGTACGAGTATCTGCTCGGCCGCGTCCGGGAGGCGTCCGCCGCGCAGATACTCCCGGCGATGCAGGCGCTCGTGTACCTGCACCGGACCCTCGGCCATCTCGCGCATGCCTTCGACTGGCACTCCCACGGCCTGGTGCGGGAACTCCCGTGCACTCCCGCCGACGAGAAACGCGTGGTGGAACTGGTCCACGAGGCGGAGGGCCCCGAGTCCGCCGCGCTCGCCCGGTTCTGGCTGGACCGGCAGCCCGAAGCGTTCGTCGTGTACCGGTCGACCGGCACCGATGACATCGTTGCCCTCTCCGCCTGGCTGCGACTCGCCGAGCCGGAGGGGGAGGACGTCGATCCGGTGGTGGCCGCCGCCTGGGCCCATGTGCGTACGGCCCGGCCGCTGCGAGCGGGGGAGCGCGTCACCGTCGCGCGTTTTCATGTCAACCCGCAGGCGTACCAGCGGCCTTCGGCGTCCATGAACCTGATCCAGTGGCGCGTGATCGGGGAGATCGTCCGGTCCGACGACCTCGCGTGGTCGTTCGTCGTGATGCGGGACGACGGCTTCTGGAACGACTATCTCGAACGCAGCGACATGCTGCCGACCGCCGCCAGACCCGTGGTCGGCGACCACGGATACCGTCTGTTCGCCCACGACTGGCGTACCCGGCCCGCCCTGGCGTGGATGGTCGAGAAGAACAAGGCCCTGCTGGCCGGTGCGGGCATCGATGTCGGCACCGGCACCCATCTGGTCGACGCCACCTGTGAGTTGGCTCCTTCGGCCTCGGGCGGAACTCCGCGGGAAGAGACCGACCACGTCGTGCTGTCCCGGCGGGAGTTCGACACCGCGGTACGGGACGCCCTGCGCGCGCTGTGGTGGCCCAACGAGCTCGCGGCCAACCCCCTCAGCCGCAGCCGCCTCGTCGCGGCGCACGGCCAGAGCCTCCACGACGTCCTGCTGTGCGCCATCGACACCGTGCTGGCAGAGCGCGGCGGGGAGAAACGACACCGCGTCGTCACGACCACGTACAGCAAGGCCGCGCCCACCCAGGAGGCGGTGGCCAGACGTCTCGGGATGTCCTTCAGTACCTACCGGCGGCATCTGACGGCCGCGGTGAAGCGCGTCAGCGATGTGCTGTGGAGTCATGAACTGAGCGGGGAACCGATGGTGCCCGCCGACCGGGACGTGACGCCGGACCAGCGGGACGGCCGGCCGTTCGACGGCCCGGGCTGATGGACAGCACATGGGCATCAGCGCCTGGTCCGGCGAGATCAACAGGGTGCGCCCGCCGGCCCGTTGACGCTCCGCCTGCGCGCCCGCGGGCGGCTCGCCTCGGCCGCCTCACCCGGTGGCGCGGACCGCCCGCCGTGCCGGACGCCCCGCCAGCAGTCGAAGGCACGCCACCGGACGGTCCCGTACCGGACGACGGGCCACGGAAGCCCCGCGGGCGGTCACCGACGCCAGTCGCTGGTGGTGCAGGTCCAGGATGAAACGCATCAGCCGCCGGTGCTCCTCGGAGCAGTGCTCCAGGAGCACCGTGGCCTCGTGGAGTGTGGCGCGCGCCGCCTCGACGGTGGCCGCGACCAGCGTGCGGACCCCGGGCAGGTCGCGCCCCTTCTCGAGGTCGGCGCGCGTGATGCCGTGCCGGTCGAGATCGCTGAGGGGCAGATACAGCCGCCCCTCGCGCAGGTCCTCGGACAGGTCGGTGAGGATGTCCGTGCGCTGGGCGGCGTCGGCGAACAGCCGGCAGGAGGCGGCGAACTCGGCGCTCCCGCCCCCGAGATGGGCCAGCCCCGACGTGATCATCAGGAACGGCCAGGTGAGCTGTTCCACATAGCGCTGGTAGTCGGCCTCGGTCTCGAACCCGGAGAAGTCGAGGTCGATCCGCGCACCCTCCAGGTACGAGTCGACCCAGCGGCGCGGCAGTTCACGCTCCGCCGCGGTGTGCAGGAACGCCCGCAGGAGGGGATGCGCGGCGCGGCCCGTACTCAGAGCCGTACGCACCTGCTCGGCCCACGCGTCATAGTGCCGTGTGCGTTCCTGGACCGTCCCCCGGTCGCAGACGTCGTCGGTGAACGCCGCGAAGGCGTACCCGGCCAGCACATGGGGCTGATGGGAGGCGGGCACCAGCAGGCGCACCGCCAGATAGCCGGCCGGCTCCCGCCGCTGCATGAAACGCGCGACCTTCATGTAGTCGTCACGCAGAGCCCCCTGGTGCGCTCCTGCCGATTCCAGACAACTCCGCCAGGTCCGCACGTACGTCTCCCACGCGATGGTTCCTTTTTATAACTAAAGAACGCGCAGGCTATCAGTCACGCTTTTCGAGCTTTTCACCGGCGGCGGCGCAGGGTGAACGCCGCGCCCGCCGTGATCAGCAGTCCGGCCGCACCGCCCGCGACGAGAGGCAGGGCCAGGGCCTGGCTGTCGTCGTCGGAGTCGGGCGAGGAGACCGCCTCGCCGGCCGCGTCGGTCACGGTGACCGACGGTTCCACGGGGGCGCTGGTGGCCTCGGCCGGGGACTCCGAGGGCGTGGGAGTGGCCGCGGCCTTGGTGGGGGCGGCCTTCGTCGGTGTCGGCGCGGGCTTCTCCGTCGCGGACCCGCCGGCCCCGGCGCCCGCATTCTCCTTCGCCGCGGGGAAGACCACGTCCGAACACGAGTAGTACGTGTCCGGCGTGCTCGTGTTCTGCCAGATCGTGTAGAGCAGATGGCGTCCGGTGCGGTCGGACGGCAGCTTGGCCTTGATCCGGTAGGCGCCGTTCACGAGTGCCGGGTCGGTGGCCGCGGCGAAGGGCTGCGACGGCAGATCGGACCAGGTGAGGGGCTTCGTCGGGTCGTAGCCCTCCTTGGTCAGGAACAGCTTGAACGAGCCCGTGTGCGGAATCGTCGACCGGTAGGTGAGCGTCATGTTCGCCCCGCCGGTCAGTCTGGTCGACGGCCAGTCGGCGCGGGCCAGGTCGAGGCCCCGGTAGGCGGCGATGCCCCCGCTGCACAGTTTGCCGTCGGGGACGACCTGGCGGTCCCGGCCGTTGACGCCCGCGAGGCGCAGATTGTCGAAGGCCGCGATCCCGGAGGAGACGGCCGCCCGGCACGCCGCCGACTGCGACTGCTGCCCGCCGGGGGAACAGGCCAACACCCGGCTCACGGGGTCCGTCGGCGCACCGTGCGCGGCGGCGGGCCCGGCGGCCCACACCGCGAGCAGGAGCGGGGCCGTCCCGAGGAGGGCGGCGGTGCGGTGTGCGGTCATGGGTCGGGTCCTCCTAGCACGGCAGACGGGTCGGGCCCGCTGCCCCTGAAGTACGGGGATCACACGAAGCCCGTTCAACGCCCGCCGTACGGGCGATCACTACGCGCCACCCCGCGCCCGCCCGTCTGAAATGGAGCCGTGACCGCGCCCCCGGACGACTGCCTCGCGCGCAACGAGTGGATCTGCGGTGAATACCTCAGCACCCGCCGCGACATCCTCCTCGACGCGGTCGGGCAGCACATCCAACTGACGGCGCTCTCCGTCCTCATCGGGCTGGCCCTCGCCGTGCCGCTGGCCGTGCTGGCGCGCCGCTGGGGCTAGCCGCCGGAACTGGCGGGAGAGAGCGTGGGAGACGATCGAGGGGGCGGGCACCGATCTCGATCCGCAGGGGTTGACGGACCTGGTGGAGCCCGAACTGCGGGACGCGTACGTGCGGTTCGGCAGGTCCTTTCCCGCGGAGCAGTTGCAGCTGCAGTCGCTCTGCGGCGAGGCGCAGCGCGCCTTCGAGGAGAAGACCAGGCAGTCGCTGCGCACCACGGTTCAGCGCGTGCTGAGAAACGTCCTGCGTGATCAGCGGCTGGGAGACCGGCAGCCCGACGAGCATCTGGCCGCCTATCTGGAACGGGAGATCCTGCGTATCCGGGTCCGCCTCGACCAGGACGGCGAACTGGCCGTCAACCGCCGTCTCAACAGCGGGTTCGCGCTGGGGATGGTCCTGCTGATCGTGCCGTTGCTGGTGGGGGAGAAGCTGCTCGGCCTCTGTGACGTCTCGCTGAAGTGCACCGACCGATGGAGCCTGCTGGGCGCGCTCGTGTGCGGGGGAGCGGGAGCGTTCGGGGCGGTGCTCAGCGTCCTGACACGGCTGCGCAACAGCGGCGACCAGCTGATGCGCCGACCGGCCAACGGGTCGAGGGAAGCGGTCCCAGCCGGCCAGCAGGCCCGCACCATGCGGCGTGGCGGGGTCCACCGGGTCTTCCTCGGCTGGCTGCTCGCGATCGCCGTCTATCTGCTGCTCGGCAGCGGTCTCGTCACCGTGATCGAGGTACCCGCCGGCATCACCGACGTCTGTGCCTCGGAGGGACGCGCGGACTCGGCGGGCACCGCCTTCTGGGGGTTCTGGGGCGCCATCGGCTTCCTGGCCGGGTTCAACGAGCGGTGGGCGTACGGACTGGTCGGGCGAGGGGCGACCTCGCGCAGGGGCAGCGGTTAGGCGCCGGCTCAAGAGGAGCGGCCGGGCGCCCGTCCAAGGGCAGCGGCTAGGCGTCCGCCCCCGAGTCGAACTCCACCTGACCCCGCGCCACGCCCCGGGCGTCCGCGTCCACCGACCTTCGCAGCGCCTCGTGCAGCTTCGCGGGAGTCAGTACGCCGAGGAACCGCGCGCCCTCCAGCACCGCCACCCACCCGGCGTCGTGCTGGAGCATCACACCGAAGGCCTGCTTCAGCGGGGCGCCCACCGGCACCCAGGAGTTCGTCCGGTGGGCGAGGCCGCCGACCATGCCGCCCGCGGCGAGTTCGTCGACGCCGACCCAGCCGTGCAGTTCGTCGCCGGAGTCCAGGACGACGGCCCAGCGGGCGCACTCCGCGTTCAGCCGGGCGGCGGCCCGCTCGGCCGGCTCGTCGAGGCGCGCGACCGGCGGCTGCTCCAGGTCGTCGGGCTCGATCTCGGTGACCGACAGCCGCTTCAGAGCCCGGTCGGCGCCCACGAACTCGGCCACGTACGGAGTCGCCGGGGTGCCCAGCACCGCCCCGGGCGTGTCGAACTGCTCGATGCGCCCCTGCCCGTACACCGCGATGCGGTCGCCGAGCCGGACGGCCTCCTCGATGTCGTGCGTGACCAGCAGCACCGTCTTGCGCACCGCGGCCTGCGTGCGCAGGAACTCGTCCTGCAACTGCTCGCGCACCACGGGGTCGACCGCGCCTGGGGGCACCTCCCACGCCCGTTCAGGGCAGTGGGGGAGGCTCGTCCATCAGCAGCACTGGGGGTCCCCCCGGCCGAAGGCTGGGGGAGTGTCGGCGGCGAGGGCCCGCGCCACGCCGACACGCTGGCGCCGACCGCCCGAGAGCTGGTCCGGATAGCGCGAGCCGAACGTCTTCGGGTCCAGACCGACCAGGTCGAGCAGCTCGGCGGCCCGCGCCCGGGCCTTCGCCTTCTTCCAGCCCACGAGTGTCGGCACGGTCGCCGTGTTGTCGAGGACCGTGCGGTGCGGGAAGAGGCCCACCTGCTGGATGACGTATCCGATCCGGCGCCTGAGCTCCACGGGGTCCACCGCCGCGATGTCCTAGCCGTTTACGAGGATCCGGCCGGACGCCGGCTCGATGAGGCGGTTCACCATCATCATGGTCGTCGTCCTGCCGCAGCCGGACGGGCCCACGAGCGTGACGAGTTCGCCCTCGGACACCTCGAACGAGAGGCCGTCCACGGCCGTCGTGCCGTCCGGATAGCGCTTGGTGACCTGTTCGAACCGGATCACGACCTCGCGCTAACCGCGTCCGTCACTCTCCGCTCACCAGCACCACCTCAAGGGTGCGCGGACCGTGCACCCCCTCGACCCGGTCGAGTTCGATGTCACTCGTGGCGGACGGCCCGGCGATCCAGGTCAGCGGACGGGCCGGGTCGAGGCGCTCAAGACCCTGGGGCACGGAGGACACGACCTGGTCCGGGACGCGTACGACACAGATGTGGTGGTCCGGGACCAGGGTGATCCGGCGGCGGCCCTGGTCCGGGCCGCCGTCCAGGACGATGGTGCCTGTCTCGGCGATCGCGACCGCGCACGCGGTGACCACACTGTCCACGCGGTCCAGTTCGGCCGGGGTGCTGTCGAGCCGGTCCGGAACCCGCGTCACGCCGGTGGCCGCGAGCCACTCCGGGTCCAGGCCCGTCGGCACGACGACCGACGTCGACCCCCGCTCGGCCAGCAGCCCGGCGATCGTCGCCGCCAGCTCATCGGCCGCACAGCGGTGCACCTGCGCCTGGTAGTCGGCCAGGTTCTCCGCCAGCAGATCCACCGTCTGCTCGACACTCCGGTCCCCGTGCTCGCGCAGATACCCGCGCTCGAAGGCCTGGTCGTACGGCGTGTCGTCCCGTGGCACGTCCGCCAGCGCGCGCCGCACCCGGGCCAGGATCAGGTCCCTGCTGCTCACTTCGACGTGTCCTTTCCGCCATGCGTCCGCTGCCACCAGTCGCGGAACGGCTCCGCGGGAACCGTCGGCAGTGCCCGGGTCTCGCTCCACGCCTTGCCGGGACCGGGCAGCGTCCGCGGATGGAAGCGGCGGGTCCGGGAAGCGAACCGCTGGCCGGTGCGCAGCGCGCCCGGGTGACCGAAGGCCCACCGCGCCGCACGCATCGCCGCCCGCTCGGCGGCATGCCCCTTCGCGGGCTTGAGTACGACCTTGGCGCCGTCCCGGGTCACGACACCGCCCTCGACGACCCGCTCCCGAAGATGTACCAGCACCTCCGGGATGTCGATGGCCACCGGGCAGACGTCGTAGCAGGCACCGCACAGTGAGGAGGCGTACGGGAGGGAGGCGTTGATCTCGCTCTGGGTGCCCCGGAGCTGGGGGCTGAGGATCGCGCCGATCGGGCCCGGGTAGACCGAGCCGTACGCGTGGCCGCCCGCCCGCTCGTACACCGGGCATACGTTGAGGCACGCCGAGCAGCGGATGCAGCGCAGGGCCTGGCGGCCGACCTCGTCGGCGAGCGTGTCGGTACGGCCGTTGTCGATGAGGACCAGATGGAAGGTCCCCGGACCGTCCTCGTCCGTCGTGCCCGTCCAGGTGGAGGTGTACGGGTTCATGCGCTCGGCCGTGGAAGAGCGGGGGAGCGTCTGGAGGAAGACCTCCAGATCCTGCCAGGTCGGCACGATCTTCTCGATGCCGACGACCGAGATCAGCGTCTCGGGGAGGGTCAGGCACATCCGGCCGTTGCCCTCGGACTCCACGACGACCAGTGTGCCGGTCTCGGCGACCATGAAGTTGGCGCCGGAGACACCGACCTTGGCGCGCAGGAACTTCTCGCGCAGGTGCACGCGCGCGGCCTCCGCCAGTTCGGCGGGTGTGTCGGTCAGGCCCTCGGGCGCCGGGCGGCCCCACTCGCTCATCTCGCGGGCGAAGATGTCACGGATCTCGCCGCGGTTGCGGTGGATGGCCGGCACGAGGATGTGGGAGGGCCGGTCCTTGCCCAACTGCACGATCAGCTCGGCGAGATCGGTCTCGTAGGCGTTGATGCCCTCGGCTTCCAGGGCTTCGTTGAGACCGATCTCCTGCGTGGCCATCGACTTGACCTTGACGACCTCGCTCTCACCCGTCGCCTTGACGAGGTACGTGACGATCCGGTTGGCCTCGTCCGCGTCGGCGGCCCAGTGCACGGTGCCGCCGGCCGCCGTGACCGACTCCTCCAACTGCACCAGATACCGGTCGAGATGACGGAGTGTGTGGTCCTTGATCTGCTTGCCGGCCTCGCGCAGCTCGGCCCAGTCGGAGACCTCCGCGACCGCGTTCGCGCGCTTGGCGCGGATGGTGTGGGTGGCGTGGCGCAGATTGCCGCGCAGGGTCTGGTTGTGGACGGCCTCGTGCGCGGCCTTCGGGAAGGACGGCATCCCGACGAAAGTCCCACCGCTCATGCGCTCGGCTCCTCTCCGCTGGTGTGGTTCATGTCAGCGGTTCCTCTTCCGTGCTCGCCAGGATCTCCGCGATGTGCACCGGACGCATGTCCGTCCTGAGCCGGGTCATGGTGCCGCCGATGTGCATGAGGCAGGAGTTGTCGGCGGCGCACAGCACGTCGGCGCCCGTCGACTCGGCGTTGCGCACCTTGTCGGCACCCATCGCCGCCGATACATCGGAGTTCTTGACGGCGAACGTGCCGCCGAAGCCACAGCATTCGTCCGCGCCGGGCAGCTCTTTGAGCTCAAGTCCCTTGACGGACTGGAGCAGTCGGCGCGGCCGGTCGCCGAGCCCGAGGCTCCGCAGCCCGTGACAGGTGGGGTGGTACGTGACGGTGTGCGGGTAGTACGCGCCCACGTCCGTCACCCCGAGCACGTCCACCAGGAACTCGGTGAGCTCGTACGTCTTCGGTACGACCGGTGCGAGCGTCGCCGCGAGGGTGTCCCCGCGGCCCTCGGCGCGCGCCCGCTCGCCCATCCGCGGATACAGCTCCCGCACCATCGCGCCGCACGAACCGGACGGGGTCACGATCGCTTCGTACCCACCGAAAACATCGGAGAAATGCCGGGCCATCGGCTCGGCCTGGTGACGGTACCCGGTGTTGTAGTGCGCCTGCCCGCAGCACGTCTGCGCCATCGGGAAGTCGACGTCCACGCCCAGCCTGGTCAGCAGTTTCACCACGGCGCGGCCGGTGTCCGGGTAGAGCGTGTCGTTGACACAGGTCAGGAACAGAGCGACACGCATCGCGGCTCCTTGGGGTCGGTCATCGGATGAGTGCACAGTACGCGGCGCTGGCTTCGCTGGGAATGAGGTTGCCCTCCGCGCGGGGTGCCGTTTCCGGTCCGCCGGTTCCTGGAAGCGCCGTTCGGGTCCACAGGTCGTTCGTGGCTGGGCGCGCCCACGCGGCAGAGCCGCAAATCGATACAGTCCCGCGCCCCTTTGGGGTGTCTGTGCTGGGGCGGGGATACAGGTCATCTGCCTGTGAGGCGAGTCTCGGCGGCCTGCCATGCCGACGTGATGCCCCGGGGTTCGTAGCGGGTCAACTGCTGCGTGCGTGCCAGTAGTTCGCGCATCGACGTGCGGTCGCCGACCAGGCCGTGGGTTCGGGCCTGTACGAGGACGTTGCCCAGGGCCGCCGCCTCCGCGGGGCCCGACACGACCGGGAGGCCGCAGGCGTCGGCGGTCAGCTGGCAGAGGAGGGCGTTGCGGGTGCCGCCGCCGACGATGTGGACGACGTCGACCGGGTGGTCGGCCAGTTCCTGGGCCTGGGCGATCGCCCGGCGGTGGGCCAGGGCGAGCGAGTCGAGGATGCAGCGAGTGATCTCGGCGGGCGACTCGGGCACGGGCTGCCCCGACTCCCGGCAGGCATCGGCGATCCGGGCCGGCATCCGCCCCGGAGCCAGGAAGGCGGCGTCCCCCGAGTCCACGACGGACCGCAGCGCCGGTACCTCGGCGGCGGCCGACAGGAGGTCTCCCAGGTCGGGGTCCCCCCATTCCCGTACGCACTCCTGGAGCAGCCAGAGCCCCATGATGTTCCGCAGGTAGCGGACCGTGCCGTCCAGGCCCAGTTCGTTGGTGAAGTTGGCCGCGCGGCTCGCCTCGGTGAGGACCGGCGCCTCCAGCTCAAGGCCCGCCAGGGACCAGGTGCCGGTGCAGATGTAGGCGAAGCGCTCGCTGCCCACCGCCGGGACGGCGGCCACCGCGGAGGCGGTGTCGTGCGAGCCGACCGTCGTCACCGGCACCGGACCGGTCAGCCCGGTCTCGTCCAGCACGCTCTGCCGGAGCAGCCCCGCCGGATCCCCTGGCCGCCGCAGCGGTGCGAACAGCGTCAGGTCGATGCCGAGGCGCTCCGCGAGGTCGTACGACCAGTCGCGGGTCCGCGGGTCGATCAGCTGGGTCGTGGACGCGTTGGTGAGTTCCGTGCCGGGCTCGCCCGTGAGCCAGTACGTCAGCAGGTCGGGGATGAGCAACAGGCGGCTCGCGTAAGCCAGTTGGGACGACGAGCGGGCGGCCACCAGTTGGTACAGGGTGTTGAAGGGTGCGTACTGGAGCCCGGTCGCCGCGTACAGCTCGGCGGCGGGCACGGTCGCCCACACCTTCTCCGCGACGCCCTGGGTGCGAGTGTCGCGGTAGTGCACGGGGTTGCCGAGGAGCGCCCCGTCGGCGTCGAGCAGGCCGTGGTCCACGGCCCAGCTGTCGATGCCGACGGAGTCGACCTGCCCTGCCGCGCGCAGTCCGTCGAGGACGCCCGCGTACAGCGCCAGGATGTCCCAGCGCAGCCCTTCGGGCGTCCGCACCGGCCGGTTCGGGAAGCGGTGCGCCTCCGTCAGCTCCAGCGTGTCGGGGCCCACGCGGCCGACCATGACGCGCCCGCTGGACGCGCCGAGGTCGACCGCGGCGTACGACTTCACAGCCGCCTCCTGAGTTTCACTGTCGCTTCCTGAGTCACGTGCGTCACCGGAGGAACGCGGCGGCCACACCGGCGTCGACCGGGACGTGCAGACCGGTGGTGTGCGTGAGGTCGCCGCCCGTCAGGGCGAAGACGGCGTTCGCGACGTGCTCGGGCAGCACCTCGCGCTTGAGGATGGTCCGCTGGGCGTAGAACTCGCCGAGCTTCTCCTCCTCGATGCCGTACGTGGCCGCGCGCTGAGCACCCCAGCCGCCCGCGAAGATCCCGGAGCCGCGCACGACCCCGTCGGGGTTGATGCCGTTGACCCGGATCCCGTGCTCGCCCAACTCGGCGGCCAGCAGCCGCACTTGATGGGCCTGGTCGGCCTTGGTGGCCGAGTACGCGATGTTGTTCGGACCTGCGAAGACGGCGTTCTTGGACGCGATGTAGATGACATCCCCGCCGAGCCCCTGCGCGATCATCACGCGGGCCGCCTCGCGCGAGACGAGGAAGGAGCCGCGGGCCATGATGTCGTGCTGGAGGTCCCAGTCCTTCGCCGTGGTCTCCAGGAGCGGCTTGGAGATGGAGATGCCGGCGTTGTTCACGACCAGGTCGACACCGCCGAAGGCGAGCACCGCCGCCTTGAAGGCCTCGGCGATCTGCTCCTCGGAGGTCACGTCGACGGTGACGGCGACGGCCTTGTCGGGCCCGCCGAGCGCGGTGGCGACGTCGGCCGCGTTCTCCGCGTTCAGGTCCGCGATCACCACGCACGCGCCCTCGGCGACCAGCCGCTCGGCGATCGCCTTGCCGATACCGCTGCCCGCACCCGTCACCAGCGCCACCCGCGTGGCCAGCGGCTTCGGCTTGGGCATCCGCTGGAGCTTGGCCTCCTCAAGAGCCCAGTACTCGATGCGGAACTTCTCCGACTCCTCGATCGGCGCGTACGTGGAGACGGCCTCGGCCCCGCGCATCACGTTGATCGCGTTGACGTAGAACTCGCCGGCCACGCGCGCGGTCTGCTTGTCCTTGCCGAAGCTGAACATGCCGACCCCGGGGATGAGGACGATCGCCGGATCGGCGCCGCGCATCGCGGGGGAGTCGGGCAGCGCATGCCGCTGGTAGTAGGCGGCGTACTCCTCGCGGTACTCGGCGTGCAGCTCCTTCAGCCGGGCGATCGCCTCGTCCGGTTCGACGGTCGGCGGCAGATCGAGGACGAGCGGCCTGACCTTCGTACGGAGGAAGTGGTCGGGGCAGGAGGTGCCGAGCGCGGCGAGCCGCGGGTGCTCGGCGCTCGCCAGGAAGTCGAGCACGACCTCGGAGTCGGTGAAGTGACCGACCTGGGGACGGTCCTGCGAGGTGAGCGACCGGATCACGGGCGCAAGGGCGGCGGCCCGCTCCCGGCGCTCGACGCCACCGAGAGCCGCGTACCCCTCGACGACCGGCCCGAAGGGCTCGTCCTTCCCGCGCTCGGCGAGGAACGTCTCGGCGGTACGGATGATGTGCAGCGAGTTCCGCTCGCACTCCTCGGCCGTGTCGCCCCAGGCGGTGATGCCGTGCCCGCCCAGAACGCAGCCGATGGCCTGCGGGTTCGCCTCCTTGACGGCTGCGATGTCAAGACCGAGCTGGAATCCGGGCCGACGCCACGGCACCCACACCACGCTGTCCCCGAAACACTCGGCGGTCAGCTTCTCCCCGTCGGCCGCGCAGGCGAGCGCGATCCCGGAGTCGGGATGCAGATGATCCACATGCGCCGCGTCCACCAGCCCGTGCATGGCCGTGTCGATCGACGGAGCCGCCCCGCCCTTCCCGTGGAGGCAGTAGTCGAACGCGGCCACCATCTCGTCCTCGCGCTCGACCCCCGGATACACGTCCTTGAGCGCCAGCAGCCGGTCGATCCGCAACACCGCGAGCCCGGATTCGGTGAGGGTCCCCAGGTCACCCCCCGACCCCTTGACCCACATCAGCTCGACGTCCCCACCGGTCACAGGATCGGTGTCGGTGCCCTTCGCGGACGTGTTCCCGCCCGCATAGTTCGTGTTCCGCGGATCAGAGCCAAGCCGATTGGACCGGGCCAGCAGAGCAGCGGCTTCGGGATGGGGTGCCATGTTCCTAGTCCTTAGAAGAGTGTGTGTACGTGTGCTCGCGCCCCGTAGGGGGCGTGCCCCTTCAGGGGCGCGGGGAACTGCGCGATCAGCCGAAGACGAGCCGCAGTCAGCCACCGACCTGCAGTCCTACGGCGAGTGGACCGGTCAAGCCCAGTGCAACGGCTACGCTCCCCACCCCGCCTGCTGCCCACCAACCCGCTCCGCAGCGATCTTCTCCGCCCACCCGGACCGCCGATACGCCGCGATCGGGTCCGCGTCCAACCCCAGCTCCTCACGAACCTCCGCCACCAACGGCCGCACATCCGTGTTGTACGCGTCCATGACGACAGCGTTCGCAGCCAGCACATCCCCCGAACGCTGGGCGACGACAAGAGCCTCGCGGTCCACCAGGAGCGCCTTCGCCGTGGCCTCCTGCACATTCATCACCGACCGAATGATCGCCGGGATCTTCGCCTCGATGTTGTGGCACTGGTCGAGCATGAAGGCCACATCCGGACTGAACCCACCCCCGCGAATCACCTCGTACATGATCCGGAACAGCTGGAAGGGATCGGCGGCCCCGACCATCAGGTCGTCATCGGCGTAGAACCGCGAGTTGAAGTCGAACGCCCCGAGCTTCCCCTCGCGCAGCAGCGTCGCGACGATGAACTCGATGTTGGTTCCGGGGGCGTGGTGCCCGGTGTCGACGACGACCTGTGCCTTGGGCCCGAGCTTCAGACAGTGGGCGTAGGCCGTGCCCCAGTCCGGCACGTCCGTCGTATAGAAGGCGGGCTCGAAGAACTTGTACTCCAGCAGCATCCGCTGGTCGTCGCCGAGCCGCTCGTACACCCGGGCGAGCCCCTCGGCGAGCCGGTCCTGGCGCTCGCGGATGTCGTCCTGGCCGGGATAGTTCGTACCGTCCGCGAACCACAGCTTCAGGTCCTTCGAACCCGTGGCGTCCATGATGTCGACGCACTCCAGCAGGTGGTCGAGCGCCTTGCGGCGGACCGCCGCGTCCGGGTGGCAGATGCTGCCCAGCTTGTAGTCGTCGTCCTGGAAGGTGTTGGAGTTGATCGCGCCGAGCTTCAGGCCGCGCTCCTCGGCGTGCTTCGCCAGCTCTGCGTATGTATGGGAGCCCTCGACCTTGTCCCACGGAATGTGCAGCGCCACGGTCGGCGCGGCGCCCGTGAACTCGTGCACCTTCGCGGCGTCGTCCAGCTTTTCGAAAGGATCGCGCGGGACTCCTGGCTGCGCGAACACCTTGAAGCGGGTTCCCGAGTTCCCGTACGCCCATGACGGCGTCTCTACTGCCTGGGTCTTGAGGGCGGCCTTCACCGCGGCAAGCTCGGTCACTTCAGGGCTCCTGTGACTTCGGTTGTGGCTTCGGGTCCGAAGGGCTTCAGCGCGGCTTCCGCACGACGTGCAGCGCAGGGTTCACTCTGAAACGATTCAGAACGCTGAAGCTATGAGCAGCCCGAATGGCTGTCAACCCCTCCGACGAATACGTCTCTCCGTGACTCGGTTGTGACCTTTGGCTATCGAAAATTTCGGCCTTTACCCATTGACGTGACCTGGGCTACCTGCCTAACGTCCCGGCAACCTAGTTGAAACCTTTCACGACGTCGTGAGGCCGCATCGCCCGCGTCGTTGAGGAGCCCTCATGACCCACCGGTCCGACGCGGGTCCGGCCCCCGTGCTGGCGCTCAAGGACATCTCGAAGTCCTTCGGCGCCGTACGCGCCCTGCGGGACGTGTCCCTCGAACTCTTCCCCGGCGAAGTGCACGCACTCGCCGGAGAGAACGGCGCGGGCAAGTCGACCCTCATCAAGACGCTCGCCGGCGTGCACCGACCGGACGCCGGTCAGGTGCTCCTGGACGGCGAGCCCACCGTCTTCCACGGTCCCGCCGACGCCCGCGACGCGGGTATCGCGGTGATCTACCAGGAGCCCACGCTCTTCCCCGACCTGTCGATCGCCGAGAACATCTTCATGGGCCGCCAGCCGCGGCGTGCGCTCGGCCGGATCGACCACAAGGCCACGCACGCGTCGACCCTGGCCCTGATGAAGCGCCTCGGCGTCGAGCTCGACCCCGACCGCCCGGCCCGCGGCCTGTCCATCGCCGACCAGCAGATCGTCGAAATAGCCAAGGCGCTCTCCTTCGACGCCCGCGTCCTGATCATGGACGAGCCGACCGCCGCCCTCACCGGCAGCGAGGTGGCCCGTCTATTCGGTGTCGTGCGCACGCTGCGCGAGCAGGGCTCGGCCGTGCTGTTCATCTCGCACCGCCTGGAGGAGATCTTCCAGATCTGCCGGCAGGTGACGACCCTGCGCGACGGCGCCCTGATCTCCAGCGAGCCGATCGACGGCATGACCGAGGACGACCTCGTACGCCGCATGGTCGGCCGCGATCTCGACGAGCTCTACCCCAAGCAGGACGTCCGGGCGGGCGAAGTCGCCCTGAGCGTACGGCGGCTGACCCGCGAGGGCGTCTTCACCGATGTCTCCTTCGACGTCCGCCGCGGCGAGATCGTCGGCCTCGCCGGACTCGTCGGCGCCGGGCGCACAGAGGTCGCCCGGGCCGTCTTCGGCGTCGACCGCTGGGATGCCGGAGAGGTCGAGATCGACGGCAGGAAGCTGACCAACGGGGCGCCCTCCACGGCCATGGCCGCCGGGCTCGCCCTCGTCCCCGAGGACCGCCGCGCTCAGGGCCTGGTGATGGACATGTCCATCGAGCGCAACATCGGCCTCACCGGCCTGCGTACGACCGTCAGGGCCGGTCTGATGGACCCGCGCGCCGAGCGCAGCCGCTCCCTCGACTGGGCCGTCAAGCTCCAGGTCAAGTACGCGCGGATCGCCGACACCGTCAACACCCTGTCGGGCGGCAACCAGCAGAAGGTCGTCCTCGCCAAGTGGCTCGCCACCGGCCCGAAGGTACTGATCGTCGACGAGCCGACCCGTGGCATCGACGTCGGTACGAAGGCCGAAGTGCACCGGCTGCTCAGCCAGTTGGCCGCCGACGGGGTCGCCGTCCTGATGATCTCCTCCGACCTGCCCGAGATCCTCGGCATGGCCGACCGGGTCCTCGTGATGCACGAGGGCCGGCTCACCGCCGAGATCCCACGCACCGACGCCACCGAGGAAACCGTGATGGCCGCAGCCACCGGGAGGGCGGCGTGAGCGACGCACGCATCAGAATCTCCTGCGCGCAGCGTAGTCCGTTGAGGGTGGCGGTGGGAGACAGGCGGGACGCCGGGCCGCAGACGAACACGATGGCCGCA
>NZ_JAPWHT010000123.1:0-23880 GCF_027270795.1 Streptomyces sp. ActVer | reverse complement strand
GGCACGATAAGGGCTGAGGCTCCAACTCACCATCCCCATGAACGAACCACCCCTCCCTACTACTCACGGCCGCTCACGGCCACTCACACCCCACCCCCGATCTCACCCCTGGCCTGCCCATACCTCTCCTCCGCCGGGCGGTCGGCAGTACGGTGTCCACCATGCGCCCCGACACGTCTGCCGAGTACGTCGACCACAACGCCGAAGCAGCACGCCTGGAGCGGACCGCCGGCCTCTACCCCGAGGACGCCGAGCACCTGCTGCTGCAGGCCGCGGCCCACCTCGAACTGGCCGACGACCGCCCGCGAGCCACCGCCCTCTACGACCGTCTCCTCTCCAGCGAGACCCCCCTGGAGAACCCATTCCTGGTACGGGCCCTCAAGGCGGCCAACCTCTGGGAGTACGGCCACGAGGCCGAGGCGAAGGCGATCATCGAGGGCGTCCGCGCGGCGTCACCCCGCGACCCGGCCCCCTGGGTGATCGTGGCCGAGTCCCTGGAGTCCCACGACGAGCTCGAAGCGGCACAGCAGACGTTCACAGAGGCGGCGACCCACCTTCTGACGGACGTCCCCGAACCCCCGTACGCGACCCACCCGGTCCTCTTCGGCCGCCACCGCGTACGCCGCATGCTGGGCCTCCCCCACGACAACTGGGACGCCCTCGCGGACACCCTCCACTCCTCCCCGGTCTCCCTGGACGAACTCCACGACCCGAAGCGCGTCTGGTCCCTGGGCTCGGACAACCCGGCGGAGTTGGAGGCGGAAATCTCGCGCCTGCGCGCCGAGTTGGGCACATACCGGGAGGCATTGTCCCGCCCGTTCCCGGTGGCGGTACTGCACTGGCCGGCCTCGGAGCTTTCAGAACTGCTGACGGCGTACCCGTCCTTGGCGGAGGAGTACCCGTCCCATGAGGAGCACCTGGCGACGATAGAGGGCTCGCTGAGGGAACTTGCGGCCTCGGGCACACCGAACCTTGGCATCGTCACGGGGACGGTTCCTTCTTATGAGGCGTTCGCGGCTTCGGAGGGGGCTTCGCCGGCGGACGCGTCGTTGTTGCCGCAGTATGCGACGACGTTGGCGGCGCGGGGGCGGGCGGAGGCTGGGCCGCCGGAGCGGGGGGCGTCTTGTTGGTGTGGGTCGGGGAGGACGTACGAGTCCTGTCACGGAGGCACCGCCTGAACAGCTCACAACTCATGTGACCGGCCCACCTGAACAGACTGTCTGCACCAACAGCAGACTCCCCTCCGCGGGTCCCCGGTGCCACTGCGTACCTCGTGCGGTTGTGCCCGACCCCGTGATGGAATCGACTCCGCAGCCGTAGTCCGACCCGCTCGGTCGATCCGCGGGCTCGTGATGGCCTTGCCGGGCCCACCTCGTCCGGGCGGCCGGGGTAGGCCCGGTGCGAGTCCACCCGATCGACTCGGAGTGGACGACTAGGCGGTCAATCGGACGGACCGAGCCATGATCGTGAGGCACAGCCGTTTTGAGCGCGATAAAGCCGTTGACACCTGCCGTCTCGGCACGCATGAGCAGGCAAGCCAGTAAGGACACTGCGGCCGAACTGGCAGTCCGTCGCCTGCTACACGCGGCCGGGCTGCGCTACCGCGTCGAGTACCCGGTGCCGGGTATGGCGCGGCGGCGCATCGACGTGGCCTTCACCCGAGCCAAGGTGGCCGTCCTGATCGACGGGTGCTTCTGGCACGGGTGCCCGGAACACGCTACGCATCCGAAATCGAACGCGGAGTGGTGGCGCAAGAAACTGGACCGGAACATGACCCGCGATCGGGAGACCACGGAGCACCTGACGGCGGAGGGGTGGATGGTGTTGCGGTTCTGGGAACATGAAGCCCCTGAGGAAGTGGCCGTACGAGTGGGGGCAACTGTGCAGCGACGTCTGACAGAACTGACGAGGGGGCGTGAACAGTGGGGGTACTGACCTTCGTGGACGTGTGTTCCGGGGCGGGTGGTCTGGCTCTCGGGCTGGAGCAGGCGGGATTCGAGTCACGGTTGTTGCTGGACGACGACGAGGGCGCCGTCAGAACTCTGCGGACCAACCGGCCGCAGTGGAACGTACTGCAAGCCGATCTGCTGGACTTCGACCCGTCCGAGCACCCCGTGAGCTACGACGTCGATCTTCTCGCGGCGGGCCTACCACGGGTGAAGTCGAGCGCGACCGTCGAACGGACGGATTCGGGTTCGGAGGAGCGGCTGTTGGAGGCCACTGTCTATCTCGTCCATGCGATCAGGCCTCGGGCTGTCCTCATCGAGAACGTCCCTGGGCTCGCTCACTCGGACGAGTATCAGCAGTTCCGTGATTTCGCCCGAGCCGAACTGGCCCATCTGGGTTACGAGTTCAGTTGGTTCGTCGTCAATGCCGCTGACTTCGGCGTACCGCAGAACCGCAAGCAGGGCGTCCTGGTAGCCGTCGAGCGGCAGCAGGCCAAGGCATTCCAGCCACCGGCACCGACCGTGCAGCAGCCGACGACGGTCGGTACTGCCTTGGGACCGTCCATGGCCTCACGCGGTTGGCAGGACGCCGCCCGTTGGGCCGCCCAAGCCGATCAACCGGCTCCGACACTGGTCGGCGGCTCGAAGAATCGGGGTGGCGCCGACCTGGGGCCGACAGGAGCCAAGCGGAAATGGGAGACCATGGGCGTCAACGGTCACACCGTAGGTGACGAGATCCCCAGCGCGGATTTCGTATGGGATCCCGAGCTTGGCAGGGACAACATGGTAAAGATCACGTCGGCACAGGCGGCGTTATTGCAGGGTTTCCCCGAAACATGGGAGATCGCGGGGCTCAAGACCGCCCGATACCGCCAGATCGGGCACGCGACGCCGCCGCCCGTCGGAAGGGCTCTGGGCCGGGCCATCGCCAAGGCCCTGAACGGGGATCCAGCAGCCTCCGGGGCCGGCTAGACTTCCGCCACATGACCAGCGCGGCACCACACCAGTCCATCCTCGACAAGCCCTTTGTCCTGGATCTTTTCGCGGGGCCCGGAGGGCTGGATGTTGCCGGGCACGCGCTCGACATCCCGAGTCTCGGCATCGAGTGGGACAAGAGCGCCTGTCTGACGCGATACGCGGCCGGGCTGGACACGCTTCACGCCGATGTCAGCGCGGTGCGTAGATCTGCCTTCGAGTCACTGCCACCGGAGATCAATGTGCTGGCCGGCGGGCCTCCTTGCCAGACCTACTCGGTGGCTGGGCACGGCGCTGGGCGTAAGAACTTGAACAAGGTCAAGGAGTACATCGAGCGATTGACAGCGGGCGAATCCGACGAGGCGATCGACGAGGATCTGAAGACTCTCAGCGATCCACGCACCGCGCTGGTCCTTGAGCCCCTCCGATACGCCATTCAGGCAACCAGGAGTCCGAACCGGGAGAAGCGCCCGTACGACGTCATCGTCCTGGAACAGGTCCCTGCGGTCGAAGAGCTCTGGCACCACTACGCCAAGGTGCTACAGGGGACGGGTCTTCCGGACGGCACCAAGTACAAGGTCGTTGTCGGCCTCCTCGACACCGAGACCTATGGAGTGCCACAGAAGCGATCCCGCGCGGTATTGATCGCTCGTCGTGAAGAGCTCGATGCGCCTTCGCTTCCCGTGCCGACCCACCGTTCCTATGGCGCGAAGGAATGGAACCGTAGGAACGAGGACGACCAGGCCGCGACAGGTCAGGCTCATCAGCCGACCCTCGACGAGGGCACGGCACCAGAAACCGAAGAGCGCAGGGAAACCGGTGACAAGGACCTGCAACCCTGGAGGTCGATGGGTGACGTGCTTGCCGACCCGGTGGGTACACATCCGGGACGCGCCACTCCCTTCCTGGTCCGCTCGAACTACGGCAGCTCTGGGATCCCGGGGAGGCGCGGGGTGCGGAGTGATCGACAGCCCGCGTTCACCGTCACTGGTCGCATCTCCCGCTTCGTGGTCTTCCAGCACCTCGACGCGAACATCGTCTACGAGGGCGCGCGGTTCAGCATGAACGAGGCGGGGATGCTGCAGAGCTTTCCGCCGGACTACCCATGGTCTGGTAAGGCACAGTCCCAGCAGGTGGGCAACGCCGTGCCGCCTCTGTTCGGGGCACACCTGCTGAGCGCCGCGCTTGGGCTCCCCCAGCTGGATCCGGATGCGTTGAGGGAACCGTGGCAGCCGGCCACGGAGGAACAGCGGGCGAAGCTGCGAAGTCAGGGCTGTGGGGCCGCTGATGCCTGCACAGACATGTGCCCACGACCCGAGGATCAGGCGCCGCCACGCTCCACCGCGCGCCCGCGAAAGAGCGACAAGAACAACTCGAAGACATCGGAGTAGTACGGGTAGCGTGTCCGCGAAGATCCTTCACAGACGCGCTACCCGTCTGATCAATCTGCGTTCTTCCGTCCCCTGACCGGCGCGGTCTCGAACATTTCCGCGAAGTACTCGGTGAGCGCGGACACGGATTCCTCAGGCACCGGCTCTTCGTCGGGCCCCTCGGGGAGTTCGCGCCGACTCACCGGCTGCGCCGATCCCGCCTCCGCGATCCACCTCCGCAGACCGTCCGGGTTCCGAGGCTCGTCCGGCGCGAGAACGTCGTAGACAAGGGTTGCGCCAGCTGCATTGACCGCGGCGCCGAGGCCCTCGACCTCTCGCCCGGTGGTGACCAGCCCCCTCTCCAGCAGGCGGACCAATGCCTGAGCGGTGGGGCGGTGGTCGATCACCTCCCTCTTCAGGACGCTGTGGATAAGGTCCTGGTTTCCGCAGGCCGTCACAACCGGCCCGTAGTCCGCCCCGTTCCTGAACAGCTCAGCTGCCCACCACAGGCGCGAGAAACACTGCCGGTCCGCAGGGCCCCGGAAGCGCTCCGCGGCGACACGCCTTCCCGGCTTGTTCGCCGTCGGCTCCGAAAGGTGACGCCAGACCACGTAGTCGGGAGCCACCGCCAGAGCGATGTGGTTCCACAGGCGTTTGTCCGCCGCCTCTCGCCGCGTCAGGCGCAGCGTGGCGTGGAGCCGTGGCGCGAGCCACGCGTCGGCTCGGGTCCGGTCTGCCCGGAACTCGAACATGGCGTCCTCCACCAGGCTCCGGATCGGCTCGACCGACCACCTGGCGTCGTCCTCGGGCAGCGAGTCGACCACCTTGGCGAGATCGATGCCGCCATGCACATGTTCGCCCTTGAGCAGTTCCTCGGTGAGGAACGGGCCGACGGCCGAGCCGGCGAGCAGCGCCAGCCGCTCCGGTACGTGGTTCGGTGGGGTGATCACGTCTCACTCTCCCGGTTCATCTGTTCCAGACTGCGGATGGCGTAGGCAAGCGCCTTGGTGGCATCCGCACGGCGGACCGCCGCGTAGTGGATGCGGGTCTGGAGTTCCACCCAGCCCGAGTCTCCGGTGCGCCGGCGATGGACCTGTCGCAGTGCCTCCTCGACCTGCACCCCGGGAACCACATCCGGGAGCATCTCCCGCAACACTTCGCCCTGCCAGTCGGTCGGGAAGACCGGGCTGCCGCCGGGTCCCACCTCCAGGTCACCGATCGCGCCGTGGAACACGGCGGTCCAGACATCGGTGGCCATCTGGGCGACCAGGAGGTCACGCACCTTGCTGTCCACGCCGGTCCCGCTGCTGTCCAACAACCCTATGACCCCCTCGACATCCGTGTTCACGAACACGGTGGGGACTCTCGCCGAGGCATCCACGATCCAGGGAACGTCCGCGTAGGCCTGCAACCACACTCGGGAACTCTTCTTGAACGAGGCTTTCTGGACGTCCAGTTGGAGCCCACGGACCGGCTCGTCGGAGACCGTGTCGACGATCCAACTCCGATCGGTCTCAGCGATGGACCGTCCCTGTATTCCGTCCACCGTCCCGACTGCGTGGACGGCGAGGGAGGCCCGACCCAGGTGATCGTCACGGAGCACCTCCAGGGAGCCCGACCAGTCATGGCCGTCCTCCGCGTCACGTGTGAGGTCCACAGAGGTGCGGACATTGGTCTCACCGTCTGTCAGAACGGCGAGGACGCGCAGGTCGGACCAGGCCGCGTCCGGCGCGTTCGCCCCGGGTGGCAACGTCGCCGAGAGTCCGATCGTGGCGCTCACCCAGTCGCTGTGACCCGCGATGCCTAGTGCGACCGCCTGTTGTTGGGTCGAGTACGCGGTGGTCTCCAGTTGATCGCGCGTACCGTCCGAGAGTTTGAGGGAAACGGAGGTCGCCCTGAGAATGACCGGCCGTTTGAGTCGCTTGTACGGGTAGATCTTCACGCGTCACTCCCCCTTGCCGGCACGGAGTTCGAGCACGAGGCGGGTGAGCGTGGTCCTGACCGGGTGGCTGGTGACATCGGTGGATCCTCGGAACTTCGCGCGACGGGTGCCGGGTGGGAAACGCAGGATCCCGTCCTCCACCTCGCAGCCCTCGACGGCCACCAGTTCCGCCCAGTCCAGCTTCGGGCGGCCACCCGAACGCACGTCGAGCTGGGCGACCGGCACCATGGGGACGATCTCGTCGCCGCGCGGGATGCTCACCTCCCCGGTGATCCGCCACTCCCCGTCATCGCCGACCGTCGCGTCGAGCCCGTCCAAGACCGGAACCACCGGCCCGGAGGGCGCCTTGGCCTTGGGTCTCGCCTTCACGGTCAACGCCTTGCGCAGAGCCTCACCACCTTCACGGCTGCCGCGCTTCGGCCGCGCGACGAGTTCTCTCACCGCGCTGTTGACCTCCGTGGTCAGCATGTTGATCCGCCGGTACGCGGAAGGCGACCAGCGAAGGCTCAGCTCCTCCGTCTGCCCCCAGCGGTCGTGCTCGGGTGGTTCCGCCGCACGCAGGAATTCCTCGGCGTCCTTCGCGAAGGGGGCCGATTCCCCGGCGGCCTCGCCCACCAGGAGAACGGCCTGGAACGGGTTCGTGCCGAGCGGCAGGTTCGGGACTCCAGCCGTCTTGACGGTCATGCGGTTGCCCCGTAGCGAATGCACCTGGTTCTTGGCTCCGTCCTCACCCTCGGCGTCGGTGGTCAGGTCGGTGACCAGCAGGACCGCTTGGTGTGTCCCGAGGGTCCCTCGGGCGCCTCCGGACAGAGGGAGCTTGAGCGGTACGCTTCGCGCCGCCACCTGGCCAGCCTCAAAGAGCCGGTCCACGGTGGTGCCCTCGTAGTGCGCCCTCAGGGCACGGGTCCGGGCCGGCTGTTCGGCGGACGGATCGACCTGCTTCTCCGGTACGACCACTTTGCCGTTGCGAAGAGCCTGGACTGATACCTCCAGGAGGGGAAGCCTGGTGCCACCACCGGTCATCGCGGCCCAGAAGTCACGCCCCAGCGCCTCGACCAGACGCTGGTGCATCCTGCTGATGTCGCGGGTGTCCTTGGTTCCCTCCTCGTCCATGGTCTCGTCGTCGACGTCGCCCCCCCTGCTCTCCTCCAGGCTGGCCACGTCATGCGCGCCGACGATGAGGAACGAAGTCCCGGGTTCGTCGCCTTCCCGCGCAAGATGCAGACGCGCGACGGTCTCCTCGTCCGCCCACCAGGAACGGGCGACCCTCGCGCCGGGAGAATCAGGATCGGGACGCCCGAACCAGGCGGGGCCCGCGTACGACTCACCGTCGACCTCGCGCCAGGGCAGTTCGAGACGTCCGATGACCCGTCGCTCCGTACGTCCCTCGTGGGGCACGGACAGAGTGGAGTTGATGAGCACGAGCCCCAGGGCGCTCGTGGCCCACAGGGTCGCCTTGCCCAGGCCGTACGAACCACCCGCGCCGTGACCCGACTTGAGGCTCTCCAGTTGCCGCCTGACCACGGCGGCGAACTTACCGTCCGCGTAATCGTCGCCGATGAGCCCTGACGCGTTGTAGTCGTCAACCCGCAGCAGGACCAGTCGGCCCTTCTCGTACATGTCGCGCACTCCGGCGTCCACGACCCGGCCGACCTTCTGATTTCCCGCGCTCTCCGAGACGGCGGAGTAGTGGGGGAAGAGGTCGTTCCAGAGGATCGCCTCACGGAAGGCGTCGAGTGTCTCTCCGGTCAGCTCGTGCAGGGTGTAGCGGACCTTGACAGGTCGGCCGCTTTCGACGCGACGTTCGTCGAGGCTGTTCTGGCAGGTCTCTCGCGCGAGCACCTGGACGTCGGCGTCGAACGCGAAGGCCGCGGCGTTGCCCAGGTCACGACCCCCGTCGGGATAGCCGGGACGGTGGTACCAGGTGGTCGGCAGACCTGCCTGGGTGTCGGTGGTACGGGTGTGCACCGTGCCGACGTCCGTGCCGAGCGCCCTGGCGATCTCCGTCATGACGGTCGGGCGGGGCGTCGACCTCCCGGTGATCCACGCGGAGATGGCGGCCCGAGTCAGGTTGAGCTCCTGAGCCAGTTCGGCCTGTGTCTTCCCCGCGAGCTTGAGCTGACGGGCCAACCAGGGCCCGAACTCCTCACCTGTGTCCAACGCGCTACCTGCTCTTCCCCTTGGAGTCGCGTGCGGCTCGCAGGCGACTGACCAGGAGGCTAATTTGACACGGTGAGCACTGTCAACCAACAGTTGATCGAGCCTGGGGCATCAGGACCACTTGGATCGTTGACCTAGATTGACCGACTTTGGGGGGATTACGGACAACTCCCCACCGCCGAGAGGGAGTTGGGTTGACCCCATGATTGGCATCCGATATTATTAGTGATGGCGAAGCTTTCGCCTCGCTCGTGAACTCGAACGCAAGTCGAGGAAATCGGGCGGCCTGTCAGAATTGTGTCCAAAATCAGTTCCGAGAGCAAGGTTCGCAGGTGCGAACCAAGCTCACGCAAGCGCCTATTCGTTATAAACCTGACCGCTAGTCAGGTGACCCTGGGGCCTGCTAGGGTTGTTTTAGCGAAACGTTTATCTGAGATTTCTGCACTCTTTTCTTCACGAGGGGTCAATTGAGCCTTTATTTACCCCTGTGCGACACGATTCGACAGGGGGACCTGATATGGACGACTACTACAGTTACGACTTGGATTCCGAGCGTGGTCTGAGCACACTCAACTCAGCCATTTTCATGGGAAGTATCGAATCAAAGGCAGCAGCGGACCTGCTGAGGGGCCACCCGTGCGAAGATGAATTCTTGGCGCGGTTTCCCCAGCTGAGGGACTGTACTGAACCGCCCGACGTCGACAACTCTTCGTCCTGACCTCCTCCGCACCTCGCTCCGTGTAGGTGGGAAGTGCCCTCGGAGCACAATTTCTAACGCCTTCACCAGCAAAAACGCTCGCTGGCGCCGTTCGAACACCCATGGGCCGGCTGTGAACTCGTACAGCCGGCCCATCACGCATACCTTCGCCCGAATCCTTGAACCTCAGGAGTGCAGGACCAGTGTCGTCTTCATTCTCTCCGGTGCTTGAAACCGTAATCGAGCAATCCTCCCGTGTCCTCAAAACATATGCCGTGGACCCCGGCCTCGTCGCCGAGCACGCCAATGGAGAACGTCGCATCACCCAGGGCGGATACGGGGATCGCCAACTCTTCGAACTCGTCCAGAACGCGGCCGACGAAATCGCCGACGAGCCCGGAGGAAGGGTTCATGTCGTCCTCACAGGAACCTATCTGTACTGCGCGAACGAAGGAAGTCCCGTCACCCCTGAGGGCTCGGAGACCATTCTTCGAATGAGCATGTCGAAGAAGCGCGGAGGCCAGATTGGTAGGTTCGGCGTCGGCGTCAAATCGGTCCTCGTGGTGACCGACGCACCGGAATTCTTCAGCACCACCGGAAGTTTCGGATTCGACCGTTCTTGGTCGTACGAGCAAATCAAGAACGTGCCCGGCGTGACCGCTCGGTACGGTCCGGAATTCGACGCCCCCGTGCTACGGATGGCCCGTCCTCTCGACGTGCAGGCCGAGCGCGCCGCCGACCCCGTCCTGCACGAGCTGCTGACCTGGGCGACCACCGTCGTACGCCTGCCCCTGCTGAAGAAGGCGGACCGCCGGCTCGGCCTGGACATGCACGGCGGGCGCGCCAAGGAGCACGGCGAGTCCCGCGACGAGTTCCCCGTGGGCTTCCAGCTCTTCTCACCGCACGTCGCGAGGGTCGTCCTTGAGGACCGTCGTCACCTTCCTCCGGCCCGCCGGATCCTGACCACTCGGCAGACCGGCGACCTGCACACCGTGACGGAGGAACGGACCGGGAAGGCCAACACCATCCGCTGGCGGGTGTTCACCACCACCCACACACCCGGTCCGGCGGCCCAGGCGGACGCCGGTGAACTCCACGACCGCCTCTCGCTCGACCTCTCCTGGGGTGTCCCCGCGCTACGGAAAGACCCAGGTTCCGGGCTGTACGTCAACTCGCAGATTCGTGGCCGCGGCAGGTTCTGGTCCTTCTTCCCGACCAAGTACGAGATGTCGTTGAGCGGCATCCTCAACGGAGCGTGGAAGACCAACGAGGACCGGCAGAACCTGCTCGACTCCTCGCCCTTCAACCAGGAGATGATCAAGGTGTCGGCGGCGTTGGTCGTCGACTCGCTTCCCGCACTTGCTCCCGCCGAGGACCCTGGCGCCTATCTCCCTCTGCTTCCCGGACGAGTCAAAGAGGCGATCAGCTGGGCGGACGAGTTCTTGACCCGGGAGATCTGGGCTCGCGCCGCGAATCATCCGTCGCTGCCTGACCAGGATGGTGTGCTGCGCGCCCCTGCCGAACTGCACGTCCACCCCCGGTTCGACAAGAAGGATCTGAAGAGGTTGGCCGGGTGGCTGCGGATGTGGCACGAGTGCCCCGGTCGCCCCTCGAACTGGCTGCACCCGAGTGTCGAGGTCGACTCGCTGCGTTCCGGAAAGGTCGAGCACATCCTCGACGCGGCCAGGCACGAGCGATCAGACGTCCGAGCATGGCTGGAAGCCTTGGTCGAGAGCAGTACCGCTGAAGCCTCGGCCGTGGCGATCCGGATCCTCGCGAACATGATCGAGGTCGGCTCGCCGGACGCTGAGGAGGCCCGCAAGGCGCACATCGTGCTCACCGAGGAGCATGGACTGGTCCCGCCGGTTCCCGGTCGGGTGTTCCGCCGTGCCGAAGAGGGGGGGCTGCGCGAATCCACGGTGTACGTGGTCGACACCCTCGCGCAGGACCCGTCCTTGGCTCATACCCTCGACGTTCTCGGGATCCGCGAGGCCGACGTCGAGGGGCGCTTCGTCAGCGTCCTCGACCAGGGCTTCGACGGCTATGGCGACGCCGAGTGGCAGCGGTTCTGGGAGCTGTTTCGTCGGGCCGGAATCCGTCGGTTGGCGCTCAAGGTCCTGGAGCGGGTCGCCATGCCCGGCTCGACGCTGCGCGTACGGACCGCCGACGGAAAGTTCCGACCCATCGAGGACTGCATGCTTCCGGGCACGGTGGTCGATGCACGCCGTGACCCGACCGTCGCCGTCGACATGGCGTTCCACTCCGACGACGTCGCCTTCTTCGCCCAGGTAGGGCTGCGGGAACGGCCCACCTCGGGAGTGCGGCCGACAGAGGACGAGGCCTGGTTCACGGAGTATCGGGAAGCCGTCCACTCCGCCTATCTGCGCAGGTTGGACACCCACGCGCCTCGCCCTTCGCTGAGCCGGATGAAGGTCGAGGGAGCCGCCATCGGGGGCCCGCTCCACCTGTTCCGCGCACTCTCCGAGGAGTCCCGTGCCGCCTTCCTGAAGGCCCTTCCCGACGATGCCGTGGTCGACAACTGGACACGCCAGATCGGTGCGCAGAGCGGCACCCGACAGACTGTGATCTCGCCGATCCGTTGGATGCTGTGGAAGTACGGCACGGTCGTCACTTCCCAGGGAGTCAAGCCGCTCAGGGAGGCCGTCGGTCCCCAGCTCGCCGCCTATCGCGATGTACTGCCGGTCGCCGACCTCTCGGCCGAGAAGGCCCGCAAGCTGCGGCTTCCGACCACGGTCGACGAAGTTCCGGCAGACCGCTGGGAGGCGCTTCTCGACGAGGTGTCCCGTAGTGAGGACGACTCCTTCGTCGGCGCGACCTACGTGATGCTGACCCGGTTCGGCGCGGACTTCCCCGAGGACTCCCTCACCCGCTGCCGGATCGGCGACACCTGGGGAACCCGTCCCGACGACGAGATCACGCTCGCCGTGGGGGCCGCCGAGTATCGGGCGCTCCGCGCCGAGCAGCTGCCGGCGCTGCTCGTGTCGACCGTCGGGGACGCCGAGCTGATGGTCGAGAAGTGGGGCATGCTCCGCTTCGCAGACGTGATCAGCCGGGAGACCCGTGAGGTGGTCGAGGGTGATCCAGTGCCACTGGTGGAGCTGTATCCCGGCCTGCGCCGACACCTCAACAGCTCCAACCGGAACAGCCTGGTGCAGAGGTGCACGGAGCTGGAGGAGGTCACCCGCACGCCCAACGGCACACAGGCCTCTCCGCTGGACGCCGTCCGCCAGGACGGCACCGTCAAGGTCCGCGTTCCGCTGGATCCGGAACCGATGCTCCGACTGATCGACCGCGAACTCGGGTTGGGCCTCGGCGCGTCCGGCTGTCGGGCCGTGCTCGAACACCAGGACCGGATGGCTCGGGACAGCGCGATGCAGGCGGCTCGGAAGGCCGTACGTGAGACGGAGGACGTGGTCACCAAGATCGAGCTGCTGGTCGGGGCGGAGGCGCTCCGGATCGGCCTCCCCGAGGGGTTGATGGAGGCAGAACTGCTGGCGGCCGACGGTGTCCAGCCATCGGGGCGGCGGATCGCGCAGATGGCTTTCAACGCCCACGGCGACGGTGTCCTCCATCAGCACGCTCGCGACATTCAGGCACGGTTCCCTGACGCTCCCGTCGCCTACAGCGGCTCCTCGTCCGCCGTCGCCTTCGTCTCGGACCTGAAACTCCCGGTGTACTTCGCGGGTTCGCGGACCCCGACCCCGCCGCCGTTCGAGACCGTCGAGGGCCCTCGGGACTTCCCGAGCCTCCACGAGTACCAGGAGGATCTGGTCCGCAACATCACCACCATGCTCGACCGCCTCGCTCCCCAGCGCGGCATGCTGTCGCTGCCGACCGGCGCGGGCAAGACCCGGGTCACCGCCGAGGCCGTGATCCGTTGGGTCAAGCGCGTCGGCGACCTGAGCGGGCCGCTGCTGTGGATCGCGCAGACCGAGGAACTGTGCGAACAGGCCGTGCAGAGCTGGAAGTTCGTCTGGAGCAAGGTCGGTGCGGAGCGCCCACTGACCATCAGTCGGCTCTGGAGCGGCAACGAGGTCGGGAACGTCGTCGACCACCCCCACCTGGTGGTCGCCACCGACGCCAAGTTGGAGCGCTGCCTGGACACCGAACAGTACGTGTGGCTGCGTCAGGCCGCGCTGGTGATCGTGGACGAGGCCCACACCGCCATCTCCAAGCGGTACACCGAGATCCTGAGCCGGTTGGGACTCACCCAGTACGAGACCGGTCGGCACCTGCTCGGCCTGACGGCCACGCCATTCCGCAACACCAACGAGGAGGAGACCCGCCGTCTGGTCGGACGCTTCGGGAACCGGCGGCTCGACGAGGGTGTCTTCCCGTCCGGTGATCCGTACCGGGACCTCCAGGAGTGGGGGATGCTCGCGCAGGTGGAGCACCGCACCCTGGAAGGGGGTCGGATCGAACTGACCCGCGACGAGAAGGCACAGGCCGAGCGGATGTCGATGCTTTCCCGTGCCGCCGAGCAGCGGCTCGCCGACGACCACGCGCGCAGCAGGCGCATCGTCGACTCGGTGGCCGAGCTGCCCGACGACTGGCCGACACTGCTCTTCGCCACCTCCGTCGACCATGCCAAGTATCTGGCGGCCATGCTCAACGACCGGGGGATCCCGTCCGCCGCCGTGGACGCGACGACCAGCGCGCAGGACCGTCGTGCGCGCATCGAGAAGTTCCGCGACGGACGTATCCGGGTGCTCACCAACTACGGCGTGCTCGCCCAGGGATTCGACGCTCCGGCCACCCGTGCCGTGGTCGTGGCCCGGCCCGTCTACAGCACCAACGTCTACCAGCAGATGATCGGTCGTGGTCTGCGCGGTCCGCTCAACGGCGGCGAGAACACCTGTCTGATCCTCAACGTCAGCGACAACATCGCGAACTTCGACACCCGACTCGCCTTCACCCAGTTCGAACATCTCTGGAGCAGAAAGTGACCGACGCCTATCTCGACAGCCCGCCGCTCACCGATGAACAGCGGGCCGTGGTCGAGCAGCCCTGGGACGCGCGTGTTCTGGTCACCGCGGGTGCCGGGGCGGGAAAGACCCACACGTTGGTGCGTCGGCTCGACGCGCTGTGTGGCCACGACGACCCCGACGAGGCGTTGGAAGCGGCCGAGATCCTGGTGCTCACCTTCTCCCGGGCCGCCGCCCGCGAGTTGCGGGAGCGCATCGCCCGGCACGGGGAGCGGGCTCGAAGGGTGCGCGCCCAGACCTTCGACGCCTGGGCGTACGGGGTGCTCCTTCAGGCGCACCCGGACGGCGAGTGGGGTGCGGTCGGCTTCGACGAGCGGATCGGCGCCGCGGCCCAGGCGGTCGAGGAAGGTGCGCTGGAGGCCGGCGATGCCGTCCCGCCTGCCCATGTCGTGATCGACGAGGTACAGGACCTCGTGGGCGGGCGTCGAGAGCTGGTGGAGACGCTGCTCGACCGGTACCAGGACAGCTGCGGCTTCACCGTCGTCGGCGACGCCGCCCAGTCCGTCTACGGCTTCCAGATCGAGGACCCGGCCGAACGCGCCGACGAGACCGGACGGTTCTTCGACTGGCTGCGCGGCTCGTACCCCGACGAACTCGTGGAACTGCGTCTCACTCACAACTTCCGAGCCGTCACCCCCGAGGCTCGGATCGCCTTGGCGCACGGTCCCCGGCTCCAGCAGGTGACGGACGCGGACGAGGCGGCGACGCGCTACGACGAGCTGCGCGAACTGCTCCTGGATCCGGCGAACGACCTGGGCGACCTCACCGATCCGTTCACCTTGGACGGGTTGCGGACCTTCCCCGACACCTGTGCGATCCTCACCCGCGACAACCGACAGGCCCTGGTGGTCTCCGGCCTGCTCCACGAGCACGGCGTCGAGCACCGGCTGCGGCGCCCCCTCGAAGAGCGGCCGGTGCCGTACTGGGTGGCCGAGTTGTTGCGCCGCACCGAGGCGACCGGCCTCACCGAGGACCGGTTCCGCTCGCTGCTCGCGGAGATCCCGCTGCCGTACGAGCCGAACGTGACCGTCCTGTGGACGGTGCTGCTGCGGGCCGCGCGCTCGGCCGGCCGGGGTGTGCTCGATCTGGAGCGGCTTCGCCGCTCGGTCGCCGACGGCAGGTTCCCCGACGAGGCGGCCGACCCGGAGGCCACGCGGATCGTCGTCTCCACCGTGCATCGGGCCAAGGGCCTCGAGTTCGACCGCGTGATCGTCCTGACCCCACCGACCGTCGCCGAACTGCGCAAGCAGTACAAGGACGAGTTGGACCTCCCCGCCGAGGCCCGAGCCCTGTATGTGGCGATGACTCGCGCCCGCGAGGATCTCTACCATGCGCAGTCACCTGAGTTGCCGATCCTCAAGAGAGCGGGCGGCCGAAAGAACGTCCGCCGCTACGTCGGTGGATGGCGGTCGTACGACAGATACGGCGTCGTCGCCGAGGCGGGGGACGTCTGCCGGGACGACCCGCCCGGCCACGAGAGCGACGCCGTGGCGACCCAGGCGTACCTCCTGACGCAGGTCGGCCCCGGGCAGGACGTCGTGCTGAGCAAGCGCCACGATCTACCGATGGGCGAGTACCAGAGCCCGCCGTACGCTCTGGTGCACGACGGCCGGGAGATCGGTGAGGCGTCAGAGCGGTTCCGGGAGGAGCTGTTCCAGGTGCAGAAGGTGAACAGGACGTGGGAACCCTGGTGGCCCGACCAGATCCACGGCATACGGGTCGACACTCTGGAGACGGTGACGGGCAGCGCCGCCGCCGGCGCCAACGCCGGTCTCGGCGACCGTGGGGCGTGGATCGTCCCCCGGATCACCGGCATCGGAAGGTATAGACGGGCCGACGAGGAGGAGCAGCGCGCATGACACAGGTGGCAGGTCGGCACTCCGAGCACTATCGGGTCCGGGACGAAGAGCTGCTGGTAGGGCTCCGCCGCGAGCTTCTCGGTCCCGCTCCGGGCGCCGCGCCGGAGGACCGGGACGAAGTCCTTGCCGAGGACGCGCCGATCGACCGCTACCTGACCGGCGTCCTGTACCCGCGATCGGTCGACCTGACCGCGGAGCAGCGGATCCGTGAGGACGAGGCAGAGCACGAAGGTCTGGACGTCGCCCCGCTGCGCACGCGTGACAGCGTCGAGGAGTCCGGTACCGCGCAGGAGGTGGGCGCCGCGGGCTCCCGCCGCCCCTCGTCCATGGGCCTCACCTTCGCGGTCGACCCGACCATAAGCGACTCGATCGTGGTCTCGGCGCGCGCGGCCGTGTACGAGCCCACCGATCCGGAGGGCAAACCGATCCCGGCCCGCCGTGCCGAGGCCCGCACCACCTCCGAGCAGCGGGAGCGGTGGCGACGCAGGGAACTCGTCCTTCCGGACACCCCGGTCGACGTGACCACACCCGCTCCCGACAAGAGGTTCGACCTCGGTGCGGGAGCCGCACTGCGCGTCAACGTCCGACGCCCCCACCCAACCACAGGTACGGTCACGATCACCGTCACACTCGTCAACACCCACCAGGTCGGCGAGCGTGAACTCCAGGACGCGTTCTCCCTGTTCCAGTGCGGTCTCACCGTCCGCGCGGCCGACGGGTCCACCGCCTTCATCGAACGCACCGCCCCGGCTTCCTCCCATGACGACGATGTCGCCTCCAGCAGGCTGCTGCACCGCCACGCCCCGACCTTCGCCGTCGGGCACGGCTGCGCCGCCGAATGGGACTGGACCCCGCCGCCGATCGGCATGACGGACACCGTGCGGGCCGCCGTCGCCAAGGTGCGGAGCCAGTTCGTTCCCAGCGTGGAGGTACTGCTCACCGACTCCAATCCGGAGATCGACAGCTCGGCCCTGTCCATGCTCGGGCTCGCGGAGAAGTTCGACATCGAGGTCCTGGCCGCACTGGAGGATCTCGCCACGGGGTACGAGCGCTGGATCCACCGCAAGGCGGCCGAGGCAGAGGCCTTGACGGGCGACACCCACGAGGAGCCCGCACGGAACCAGGTGGAAGCCTGCCGCGAGGCGCTCGACCGGATCCGTGAGGGCATCGAACTGCTGCGGACCAAGCCCGACCTGATGAGGGCGTTCCGGCTCGCCAACCGCGCCATGGCCGACCAGCGCGCCCGTAGCGCCTGGGTGAAGAGCGGACGCGTCGGCGCCCCCGACCCGAGCGCCGGTCGCTGGCGCCCCTTCCAGATCGCGTTTGTGTTGCTCTGCCTGGCCGGCATCGACGACCCCGGCCACCGCGACCGGGACGTCTCCGACCTGCTGTGGTTCCCCACGGGTGGTGGCAAGACGGAGGCCTACCTCGGACTGATCGCCCTCACGTCGTTCCTGCGTCGCATCCGCAGGGGTGCGGACGGCGGTGGTGTCACCGTCCTCATGCGCTACACGTTGCGGCTGCTCACCCTCCAGCAGTTCGAGCGCGCGGCGATCCTGCTCTGCGCCATGGAACACATGCGGCGCCACACGCCCGAATTGGGACGTGAGGAGTTCTCCATCGGCATGTGGGTGGGGCGCTCGGCCACCCCCAACACACTGACTGTGGCCGGCCAGAAGCTGGACGAACTACGCAGGAGCCTCGACAAGCGCCTCGCCACCGAGAACCCCGTTCAGCTACACGCATGTCCCTGGTGCGGTACCCACCTCGACGCCCGGGACTACGAGGTCGACGAGCATGCCAAACGAATGCACGTCCGCTGCCCAGGCAGGGACTGCGAGTTCACCGACGGTCTGCCCGTCCACCTGATCGACGAGACGGTGTACGACGCTCGGCCGACACTCGTGATCGCCACCGTCGACAAGTTCGCGTCGATGCCGTGGCGTCCGGAGACCTCGGCGCTCTTCAACCTCAACAAGCTGGACAGTGGCACTCCTCCCCCAGAGCTGATCGTTCAGGACGAACTCCACTTGATCTCGGGCCCGTTGGGCACCCTGACCGGCCTCTACGAGACGGCCGTGGACGCGCTCGCGGACCGCCCCAAGGTGATCGCCTCCACAGCGACCATCCGTCGCGCCGCCGACCAGGGCCGCCGCCTCTTCGCTCGCGGTGTTCGCCAGTTCCCGCCCGCAGGTCTGGACTCCCGCGACTCGTGGTTCTCCGTGGAGACCCCGCGTGAGGAGAAGGCGAGCCGGCGCTATGTCGGCCTCCTGGCGCCCGGCACCAGCCAGTCCACTCTGCTGATCCGCACGTACGCCACCCTGCTGCACCGGGCCAAGCAGGCGGAGACCGCCGACGAGGTGCGCGACGCGTACTGGAGTCTCGTCGGCTACTTCAACAGCCTTCGGCTGCTCTCCGCGGCCGAACTCCAGGTCAACGACGACGTGGTGGCCTATCTGGAACTGCTCGCCGAACGCGAGGGGGTGACGGTCCGCTCGATCGCCAACTACTCGGAGCTGACCAGCCGTGTCGACGCGAGCGAAATCCCGACCAGCCTCAAAGGCATCGAGAAGCGGTTCCCTGACGAGGACGCGGTGGATGTCCTTCTGGCCACCAACATGATCGCGGTGGGCGTGGACGTGGACCGCCTAGGTCTCATGGCAGTGATGGGCCAGCCACAGACGACCGCCGAGTACATCCAGGCGACGAGCCGTGTCGGCCGCGCGCACCCCGGCCTGGTCACGGTCATGCTCAACGCCACCCGGTCTCGGGACCGCTCCCACTACGAGAGCTTCCAGCATTTCCATTCGGCCCTCTACCGTGAGGTCGAGTCCACCTCCGTGACACCGTTCTCCGCCCGCGCCCGCGACCGGGGCCTGCACGCGGTGATCGTCGCTCTCGCCCGCATCCTGATCCCGGCCGCCTACCCCAACAAGGGTGCGGGCAAGGTCGATTCCTACGAACACATTCTCCGGGGCCGTATCAAGTCCGTGCTCCTGGAACGCGTGGAAGCGGTCAGCCCGGAGGAGGTCGAAGCCGCGTCCCATGCCTTCGACGAGTTCGTCGAGTGGTGGTGCGACGAGGCGAGCAACAACAGTGGCCTCCTCTTCGCGCCGGAACCGGGCAGTCGTGCCCCTTCCCTTCTGAAGGCGTACGACGAGTCCAAGGACGTCAAGGCGTGGGACACGCTGTGGAGTCTGCGCGACGTCGACGCCGAGTCCGCCCTGTTCATGGAGGGAACCCGATGACCCCGCCCCCCGCCCGCCGTCGCCGGACCGGCGCGCAAGGCTCCGCGCCCGCCCACAACCTCCCGCGACGCGGTACGGTCCGCCGTGCCCAGGCGATCACCACGTACGGCATCGGATCACTCATCGCCGTCGACTCCGAGTCCTTCGTCGTCTCCGGCCTCGACGAGGCCGACCAGAGCTGGAGCACCAAAGAGTCCCCGCAGATCCACGAACGACGCCTGGCCCGCCTGCTCAACGTCGACTACTTCCGGCTGCCGCCCGCGTCCGACGACAAGAGCAAGGACGGCCTCAGGGTCAGACGCTTCCCCTTGATGCACTCCTGCCCCGAGTGCAACGACCTTCAGCGACACCGTGACTTCAACCCGCCGGCCGGTCGTAGCGTCTGCGGCACGGACGAGGTCGACCTCGTCCCCTCTCGCTTCGTCGTCGCCTGCGAGTCCGGACATCTCGGCGAGTTCCCGTACTGGCAGTGGGTGCACCGTTCCGCGGACCGCGGTGCCACGACGGCCGGACAGTGCGGGGGGAAGCTCAAGCTGCGCACGTCCGGGCGTACGTCCTCGCTCCGCTCGATCCTCATCTCCTGCACCTGTGGCAAAACCCCTGAGGTCTCGATGGAGGGCTCCTTCCGCAGGAACGCACTCAAGGATCTGGGCCTCAAGTGTCACGGCACCCGCCCGTGGCTCGGCACGTCCGCCCCCGCTCAGGAGTGCGGGCTCCCTCTGCGCACGCTTCAGCGCGGTTCCTCGGCGGTGTGGCAGCCGGTGCTGAAGTCTGCGCTCTCCATCCCGCCGTGGAGCGACGGCCGCGCGGATCCGCTCGCCGAGCACTGGGAGGAACTCCGCAAGCTCGACAGCCGCGCGGAGGTCGAAATGTGCCTCAAGTTCGCGTTCAAGGGCGAGATCCCGATTCCGGTCGACGAGGTGATGGAGCTGCTCGACGCGGAGCGCGAGGAGGACTCCGACGGCGAGTCGGAACCCACTCTCGACCACCGCTACCGCGCCCTGCGCAACAAGGAGTACGAACGTCTTCGCTCGGGCAACGACGAGAGTGAGCACTCCCACGAGGAACAGTTCGTCTGCGAGACCCCGCTGAGCGACCAGAGCGTGCTCGGCCCGCTCGGCGTCACCGGGCCGATGTTGGTCAAGAAGCTCCGCGAGGTACGCGCCCTGAAAGCGTTCACCCGGCTTGCTGACCCCGACTCGACGACCGAATCGAAGGAGATGCCACTCTCCGGCTCCCCCTTGCGTTGGCTCCCAGCCATGGAGGTTCGCGGGGAGGGAGTCTTCCTCCGCCTGGACAAGGACCGACTGGACACCTGGGAGAAGGCCGCGGCGGTCGCCGCACGGGTCGAGCGGATGCGCACCGCCCACCAACGGGTGCTGGAGCAGCGGGCCGGAGACCCGAGCAGTGTCGTACCTTCCCCGGCCACCCCTCGCATGGTGCTGTTGCACACCCTGGCCCACGTCCTCATCAACGAGTGGAGCCTGGACGCGGGCTACCCGGCCGCCTCCCTGCGCGAGCGTCTGTACGCCGCCGACGACATGGCAGGGGTGCTCATCTACACCGCGACGAGCGACTCGGCGGGCAGCCTCGGCGGGCTCGTCGCCCAAGGCGAACCGGACCGCCTGGACCGGGCTATCCGTTCGGCCGTCCACCGCGCCGAGTGGTGCTCCTCGGACCCGCTCTGCGTCGAGTCCGAGGCGTCCGGCACGGGCGGCACCAATCTCGCCGCATGCCATGCCTGCGTGATGCTCCCCGAGACGAGCTGCGAGCAGAACAACATCCTGCTCGACCGCGCGCTACTCGTTGGCACCCCGGACGATCCTCACTTGGGCTTTTTCGCAAACGTATTGGAGCAGTGACACGAGCCGACCGTGAGGCACCGACACAGATCGGCTCGCGACCGCCGATGTCTCGACAGGGGCGGGAGCCGGCCGGCACCTGACGCACCGCTATCCAGTTCCCGATACTGCAGCCCCGTACGCGGTGGGGCAGCAAGCAGGGGCTTGTCGCCCCTGATGCAGGCTCACCCCTCCAAAGGCAGGGGTACCAGGTGGCCCGCACGATGCACTTCTGCTCGCCACATACGAGGTCACCTCAGCGAGTTGCTCCCGTCAGGCGCTCGGTCTACGAGAAACGCCGTCGCAGCAGCTGCCCAGTTCGACGTCGTAGCGAGTCTGAGCACGATCCAGAGCCTCGTCCACGTCGCATCCGTGCGCACGAAGCCAGTGGAGGAAGTCCGTGATCACCGCGATCACCGATTCCTCGGCCATGGCCCTACCAACTCTTCCCGGACCGGGCTGGCAAGGCGATCTCACGCCTGTGTGGAACTCCAACAAGGTCTCGGCCCGTTGCACACCTGGGCCTTCAACGTGGCCGTTCGGCGACCTGAGCCCCGTTACCAACTCGCACCAGGTGATCTTCCGATCAGGACGGAGCTGGACGCCCCAGCGAGCGGCGACCGCGTCGACGAGGGCCATGCCTCGCCCTCCCTCCGCGTCGATGTGCGCGTCGAGGAGGGTGGGCAGGGCGCGCGTATCGGGGTCGTGGACCTCGATACGCAGATGCATGCCGTTCATCGAAACCGCGAGTATGGCCGGGGTACCGAGGCCGACGTGCGTGATGACGTTGGATGCCAACTCGCTCACGCAGAGCTGTGCTTCATCGGAGACTTCGGGCAAGCCCCAGATGCCCAGATGCATCCGCATGGCCCGCCGAAGGACGGCCACCTCCGTTGGTTCAGCCGTGAAGGCAAAGTCCCACGGCTTGCGCATCATGCACGGTTCCTGACCCACAAAAACCCCTCTCGTCGCAGGCGACGCCCCGTGAGCCACGCAACGTCACTAATGATCACGATGAGCTGTGCTGCCATCAGAGTGCGGTTTGCGCATCCCTTCTTGCAATGTGCACAGCGGGATTCCCGCTTTCGAGTGATTGGCAAGCACGGGGCTTGGCGCGGAGACTGAATACCGGTTAGCGAGAAAGGCGTTGTGATGGCAGGTTCACCGACGGCACGCCGTCGTCGTCTCTCGATCGAGCTGAAGAAGCTGCGCGAGGCGAACGCCCTCACCTGCGCCCAAGTCGGTGCGGCACTGGACTGGAGCGGCTCCAAGGTCAATCGGATGGAGACGGGAAGCGGCAGGGTCCAGCCGTCCGACATCGATGCGCTGTGCCACTTCTACGAGACCGGCGACGATCTGCGCGAGTTCCTGAAGTCTCTTGCGAGGCAGGCCAAGACGCGCGGCTGGTGGCAGGAGCACGGATCTGGTGTGCCCCAGTGGTTCTCCATCTACATCGGCCTGGAGCAGGATGCCTCCACGTTCCGCCAGTACCAGTGCGAGCTGCTCCCGGGGCTCATGCAGACCCCGGCGTATGCCGGCCAACTTCACAAGACTGGAGCGCATCTGCCCGCCCAGGACATCGATCGGGCGGTGCGCGTACGTATGGAGCGCCAAGCCATGCTGACGCGACCCGAGGCCCCGGATGCCTGGTTCGTCGTCAACGAAGGCTCCCTCCGCAATGTCATCGGGGAGCGGGCGTTGATGAGAGAGCAGCTCGAACGCGTCCTGGAGTCGGCGGAGTTGCCGAGCGTCACCCTGCAGGTGCTCCCGTTCGACTCGGGCACCTACCCGGCCACGGGATCGTTCACCATGCTCGGCTTCCCCGACCAGGAGGACCCGGACATCGTGTATCGGGACGGCATCACCGATGCCGTCTACCTGGAAGGGGAGCATCATGTGCGGGAGTACACCCGGGCCTTCGACGGCTTGAGAGCCGCCGCCCTGAGCCCCCAGCGCTCCGCCCAGCTGGTCAAGTCCGTTCTTAAGGAATATGCAAGATGAGCATTGCGCGATCTGCTCCTGAGGCCCCTTCCTCGTGGTTCAAGTCCTCCTACAGCAACGGTGCGGGCGGTGAGTGTGTCGAGTGCGCCCACTCTGTCGACGGAGCCCTCGTACGTGACTCCAAGAACGCTCGTGGCCCCGTGCTCACCATTCGCCTTCACGCCTGGCGGGCTTTCATACGGGCCTTGGATGGCGATGGTCCCGGGTTGCTCTGAACAGCTTCCACGAACACGCTCGGCAGAATCTGGCGAGGGAATCCACCCGGCGTGATGTGGTACCGCCGGCTCGCGCAGACTCGGAGCCGTGACGCGTGCGCACTTGGAACGGTGACCTGTCGGCATACGCAAATGCGCGGCTTGGCCGTGCCTTGATGGCTTGGTCGAGCCAATGCTCGGGTGGTGTGGGGGCGTTCCTGGGTCGTGTCCCGCTTCGTGGTGTAAGCGACCTTGCTCGACGCGTTCCGGTAAGCCGCGCGTCGGCCACTCCAGGGGACATGGCTCCCGGGTCGCGCGGCGGCTGACCTGCCGTCAGCACAGTGCGCGGCCCCGAACCGCGCCGACGCGGCGATGACCTGCGGATTCCGGCGCCTTGATCCGCTACACCACCTGGCGGAACGCCACCCGTTCCTGAGCCCGGACTTCCAAGGTGCCGTGGGGCCGCCCGCTTCTTTTTCAGTGTCGTGCTTCCGTGGGCCGCGTAAAGGGCGGCCTTCGGCCGTCGCCTGCGGCGATTTCGCTTCGCTTCACCCTTGACTCGGCCCACGGAATCACGGGGTAGAAGCGAGCGGGCGGCTCGGAAGAGTGGGGTTCCCGGGTGGGGGTGCGCGCGGGTGGGT